>NZ_BBTF01000006.1:0-146575 GCF_000876115.1 Acinetobacter sp. NBRC 110496 | reverse complement strand
TTGCATCTGCATTCGCCTTACGTTTTGCATCGGCTTCCGCGCGAGCTTTGGCATCAGCATCGGCTTTACGTTTTGCGTCCGCCTCAGCTTTTGCTTTCGCATCTCGTTCTGCTTTACGTTTTGCATCGGCTTCAGCACGAGCCTTGGCATCAGCTTCTGCTTTGCGTTTTGCATCTTGCTGGGCTTGAAGTTTTGCGTTCTCGGCAGCTTTTTGCTGTCTTAATTTCGCATCTTGTTCCGCTTTTTGGCGTGCTTTGGCTTCCGCCTCGGCTTTGGCAGATTGTTCAGCTCTATGTTTTTCAGCCTCTGTTCTCGCCTTTGCCTCAGCTTGGCGTTTGGCTTCAGCGTCTGCACGTTGTTTTTGTGCTTGCGCTTCTGAGAGTTTACGTTGTTCTTCAACCTGCTGAGCTCGCGCAGCTTCATCGGCTTTACGTTTTTGTTCGGCAAGCCTGGCTTGCTGAGCCTGTTCAGCTTTTTGCTTTTCAGCAGCAAGCTGTTGCGCAGTTGGCAGTGGAGGAATTACGGGAATATTCTCAGGCAAGCTCTTATCAACAATTGGACTTTCAACCTGTTCAGCTTGGTGATCTGCTGTGACTTGTTGTTCTGGTTGCTGTAAAGACTGAGGTAAATCTTCTGGCTTCACCAAAATAGTGGTGAGTTTTTTAGGCTGTTCAGGTGGTTTACTCAAGCCTAAAAACAGTAAGCCAACAATCGCGATTGCATGGACGCCAAGCGTGAAACCCAGCGCAATCGCATTTTGTTTAAAAGGTGGCTCTTGAAATTTCTTCATAATTTATTTTAAAGACTTTGTGAGTAAGCCCACTTGGGTAAGGCCTGCTTCTTGTAGGCTCGCCATGAGTGAAACCACTTCACCATATGGACGAGATTTATCACCATTAACCAAAACTGTCAGTTGTTTGTTGTCTTGCTCTGCTTGAGTTTGAGCTTCACTTAAAACATTTTCCAGTTCTTTGAGCGAAAGAGGGTCGCTGCCTTTATGTTCTTGGTATTGCAAAAAGATATTGCCATCTTTACCAATCGTTACCAGAGCAGGCGTATCTTTGGACTCGATAGGGTGATTATTGGCTTGAGGTAGATCTACTTTAATACCACTGGTGATCATAGGTGCTGTCACCATGAAAATGACCAATAACACCAACATCACGTCGATATAAGGAACGACGTTCATATCACTTTTGAGTGGCTTTTTAATGCGTTCAAAACGTCCAGATCGTTGAATCGCCATTATGCATCTTCCTGTGTCGTTCCAATCGCTTGACGCTGTAAAAGAGCAACCATTTCTTCTGCAAATAAGGCACGATCTGAATAGGTTGATTCACCTTTAGCGGTAAAGTGGTTAAACGCAAGTACCGCAGGAATTGCTGCAAATAAACCAATTGCAGTTGCAATGAGGGCTTCTGCAATACCAGGTGCAACAGTTGCCAAAGTCACTTGATCAACGGCAGCAAGACCAATAAAGGCATTCATAATGCCCCAGACCGTACCGAACAAGCCGATATAAGGAGCAACAGAGCCGATGCTGGCAAGTGAACCTAAGCCTTGCTCTAGACCACCTTGATCACGGCTTAGGCCAACACGAAGAATACGTTCGGTTCCTTCGATGGTTTGATTGGTATCGGCTTTACGTTTCTGTAATTTGAAAAACTCACCTAAGCCTTGGTAGAAAATATCTTCTAGACCACGGCGCTTAGAATTGAGTTGTGCATTGTTATAAAGGGTATTTAATTCGGCACCTGACCAGAACATTTTTTGAAAATGCTCATCCTCTTGTTCTGCTTTTTTAAAGCCCATATGAAGTTTAGCGATCAAATACCAGCTAAAAATTGAAGCAAGAAGTAAGATCAGCATGACCAGTTGTACAACAGGACTTGCTTGTAAAATTAGGTCAGAAATATGCAGGGAAGATTCTAAGTTAGTTGCCATAAGTCGCTGTGCCGAAAGTTTATTTTAGTCCTGTGCTAACTCTTTTTGAATTAGATCACGAATTTCATCAGGAAGTCGACGTGGCATTAACTCTTTATTTAAACATGCCAACACAACCTCACCTGAAGCCAGCAAGATTTCACCACGATAAATATTTTGTTGCAACACAAAAGATGCGGCTTTACACGAAATAACACGTGCTGTAACGGTAATTAAATCATCCATTAATATTGGGCGTACATATTTGACCTGAATCTGATGTACCACGAAGCTGTAATCTTTTTGGTGCCAGTAGTGATCAACACCAGCTGCACGTAACCATTCGGTACGAGCACGTTCCATAAAACGTATATGGTTGGCATGGTAAACGATACCGCCTGCATCTGTATCTTCGATATAAACGCGAATGTTGAACTCAAAATGATTGGCCATTTCTATTACCTATTTTTGCGTACTGTGAGCAATCAGGAATGATATTGCCTCAAGAGAGCTAAGGAAATAGTAATAAATAACATATTGTTGACCTAGATAAAAAAAGAGGCCCTATCTAAGGGCCTCTTTTTTTTAATAGTTGAGTTCTTCCCAAGCGACGACTTTAGGAAAGCCAGGAACGGTAGTCCCATTCGCATAAGCACGCATTAACGCTTTATAGTCAGTGGTTCTGGTAATAGTGATTGAATTTTTATTGTTGTTGGTGTCTTCAATAAAAATCTCCGCAAAGCTTGGATAAAAAGCCAAAGCATCTTCGACACTTCCAAATTTGATTTGATTGTCAAAATTTACAGAGAATTCTTTATTATTGTTTGTCCCAACTAGACGTCCTTTGGTAATTGATCCAGTTGACCAAGGTTCAAAGCTATAGTTTGTGAGTTTATAGACTTCTGTATATCTATTATCAGCCCATGTGAATTCCATTTGAGCAATGTCATATTTGAAGGGACGAGTATCAGCATAATAAGATAGACTACTTTTGCTTCCATTAAAGGTTGTTATTTCATTATCAACTTCTACTTTAAATTGGTTCAGTGTCGTATCGATTTTAAAGTTATCCTGTGACCAGTATCCTTGTGAGCTAACACTTCCAGATAGGAACATTGGTTCCTCAGAAACAGGT
Organism: Acinetobacter sp. NBRC 110496; assembly: GCF_000876115.1. Taxonomy (NCBI): domain Bacteria; kingdom Pseudomonadati; phylum Pseudomonadota; class Gammaproteobacteria; order Moraxellales; family Moraxellaceae; genus Acinetobacter; species Acinetobacter sp. NBRC 110496. Next base: position 143,517 of record NZ_BBTF01000006.1, on the reverse strand, counting down.
TGAATCACGCCATCTTTTGTATACTGTAGATCACATTTATTCAGCGTAACCATTTGACTACTTCTGCTAAAGCTTCCTTCTTTATTTCGGCAGAAGGCTTTGTAGCCCATTTTTTCTCCACCTTGTATTAAATAAAAAACGGATTCGGCAAGTGTAATGGTATCAATGAGCTGATTTTCATGAATACTTGATAAATTGATAATCGGAGCATAAATCAATTCAAGATTTTCTGGTTTGCTATAATCTAGTCTTTCTTTACCTTGAAATGAATTTCCGTTATTTGCATTATCACCTCCACCCCCGCAGGCTGTTAAAAATAAGCTACTCAAAAATACGGCAGTTAATGTTTTAATTTTCATTGTTACCCTAAAAATAATGAGATGATTAGAATGACGTATATGCTATTCTAATCATCTCATTATAAGAAGCATTTAATTAAAAATATTTAATATTATTCAGGCGGCGTCATACCAAATTGTAAATATGCCATATTGGTTGCAATACGACCGCGTGCAGTCCGCATCACATAACCTTGCTGAATCAAATACGGTTCAATTACATCTTCAAGCGTTCCGCTATCTTCCGCCATGGCTGCGGCTAAAGCTTCAACACCAGTTGGTCGTCCTTCAAAACGTTCCAGTAACATGCTGAGATAACGCCGATCGAGCGTATCTAAACCTGCTTTATCGACATTGAGCATGTCCAAAGCCCGTTGTGCCATTTCCTGAGTCACTTCACCTGTGCCTTTGACTTGGGCATAGTCACGCACACGGCGTAATAATCGATTGGCAATACGGGGTGTACCTCGTGCACGACGGGCGATTTCTGTTGAGCCTTCGTGAGTAATCGGCACATCCATCAAGTTGGCAGAACGTGTCACAATATGGGTCAGGTCTTCAACTGAATAAAACTCTAAACGTTGTACGATCCCGAAACGGTCACGTAAAGGAGAGGTTAAAAGACCTGCACGTGTTGTTGCCGCGACTAAAGTGAAAGGGGGGAGATCTAGCTTAATTGAGCGGGCAGCAGGACCTTCACCAATCATAATATCGAGTTGGTAGTCTTCCATGGCTGGATAGAGAATTTCTTCGATCACTGGGGAAAGACGATGAATCTCGTCAATAAACAGCACATCACCTTCTTCCAAATTGGTCAGCATGGCAGCAAGGTCACCCGCACGTTCCAATACAGGGCCAGAAGTTGACTTTAGATTACCGCCCATTTCTCTTGCGATAATATTGGCCAACGTGGTTTTCCCTAAACCTGGAGGGCCAAAGATCAAGGTATGGTCGAGTGCTTCACCACGGCCACGCGCTGCACCAATGAAAATTTCCATTTGTTCACGAACCACAGGCTGACCAATATAGTCAGCCAATGAGGTCGGACGAATGGCACGATCAAAATGATCTTCAGGTTTTTCTGTTCCGCTAATAAGACGATCTTGCATATATCTATTACTTCATCATGGATTTAAGCGCAGCACGGATAATGTCAGCCGATTCAGTATAGTCTGCTTTGACTGCTGCCACTGCTTTTTGTGCTTCTGCTGGTTTATAGCCCAACGATTGTAAAGCGGCTTCCGCTTCCGCAACAGGTGAATTTGCCATAAATTGAATTTGAGCAACTGCTGCATTTGTCGTACCGCTGGTTGAATGCGCCAACGCTTTGAAACGGTCACGCAACTCAATCATTAAGCGTTCAGCTGTTTTCTTGCCCACACCAGGAACTTTAATCAGTGTATTAATATCATCATGTTCAATCGTGTGAATCAGTAGCTCTACGCTCAGTGTTGATAAAATGCCTAAAGCCATTTTAGGGCCAACGCCATTCACTTTTAATAAGGTACGGAAAATGGTTTTTTCCTGTGCATCACTGAAACCATAAAGTTGCTGAGCATCTTCACGAACAACTAGATGCGTCCATAAAGTGACTTTCTGTCCTTTTTGTAATTGGCAAAATGTCGAAAGTGGTGTGTCAATTTCATAGCCAACGCCATTTACATTGAGTAATACGGTTGGGGCTTCTAGGGCAAACACTTCGCCAATTAAACATCCGATCATTGAGTCTTTTCACTTATTTGTTAATGGTTGAATAGTAGATGCCATTTGTTCTAAACGCAAAATGGCTTTTAGAATTTCTTTACGATTTCGCGCAGATTTTATCCAAGCAGGCAAGCGGCTTAAGTAAGCTTTATTCTTATTGGTATAGGTTCTCTGTCTTAGCTCTGCAGAGATGTAAGCTTTCAAATCATTTAACTGTTCTGTGTTATACACGAAAATGAGACCATGCCTTGTTGCTATATTCAAATACAAACGATAGCCAAAAAAAGGATCTGTATTGATTTCAAATCCTGTCTTTCTCGGGATTTTATGGATAAATAACGTATAGGGTGAATTATATACTTTTTCTTTTTGGCAGAAATCACAGCTTAATTTTATAAAAGGCGGAAGAACACTCGGCTGAGCATAAGATTGAGAAAAGTTATATTTTCCACGCTTACAAGAGCAGGTTTGATTAATTTCTACGTTGATCTCGTCAAAATAGCCTAAGTTGTTTTGTTGCTGCTGGTCTTGATCAAAAGTTTTACAACAGGATAAACAGCTAAAAACAATGCTTTTTTTAGGCTGATTAGGTAATTCTTGCTGAAAGACCTGAGCGTTGCTCTGACAAAATGGGCATACCACTAAAACAGGGGCATGTGTAAAACTATCCCAGGTCTTACCTTCATCAATAAATCGCTTCATTAAAAAAAGCCTATTTTATTACCTTGCAACTCTTGGGCCAAGCTATAAGCCTGATGATCCGAGAACTTACTAATAATATCGAGGACTTGCATAATATTATTATAGTGGTTGTTTTGCAGATTTACCCCTGAATGTTGCAAGATTGACATCAAACGCTGTTCTTTAAAGCTTAAGGTCTTATGTGGCATGGTCAAGGGGATAAAGGCGTCCAAAATCGTTTGAAGGCTTTGGTGTGCAATAATCTCCAAACCAGATTTCTGGGGATGTTCAAAAATACGGTCTCTGGCGAGATTTTTTGCGGTCTGAATGCCTGCTTCAATATCGGGTGAGCAATATTGTAATAAGCTACCTTTAAGTTGGCCGGTTAAAATTTCATAATGATGTTTGGCAAAAGCGGTGGTGACTTCATCGACGAGACGCTTCATGACACGGCCACGTAGAGCGGCAATTTTTTGCTGCCATGTGGTATGCGGTAATTGTAATTCTTCAGGATAACCATAATCCGCAATTAAATTCAGAAAAATCGGTTCAACTTCGGCATAGTTCAACATATTTAGAATAATGCCATCTTCTAAATCGATCAGTGCATAGCAAATATCATCAGCGGCTTCCAATAAATAAGTCAATGGATGACGGCAATAGTGATAGTCACCCAGTTGAATCAGACCAAGCTGTTCTGCAAGTTGTTTTAAAATTTCTTTTTCAGATTGATAGCAACCAAATTTTGCACGTTGATGTGAGGGCGTGTCGCCTTGTTCTTCAATCGTTTTTGAGAGCCATGGATATTTTAAATAAGCACCCAGTGTTGCACAGGTTAGACGCATGCCGCCATCATCAGGGTGGTAATCAATACGACTTAAAAGCCGAAGTCCTTGGGCATTACCTTCGAATTGGCGTACATCGGCTGCTTCTTCTGGCGTGAGTCTAGCCAGAAAGTCTCGATGCGAAGCATCATCAAACCATTCACGAATGGCATATTCACCCGCATGACCAAATGGGGGGTTACCAATGTCGTGTGCCAGACAGGCTGCCTGGATAATTGCCCCGACATCAGCAGGGGAAATCCACATTGGTAGTTCGTCTTTGATCTTTTCTGCAGCGAGCATGCCCAGTGAACGTCCGATACAAGAAACCTCTAGGGAATGAGTAAGGCGGGTGTGAATACCATCATGTTGAGTTAGTGGATGAACCTGTGTTTTTCTATTCAACTGACGAAAACTTTGGGAAAATATAATTCTGTCATAATCTTTATGGAAAGGGCTTCGAGCCAATTCTGTACTGCTTTTTTTACTACCTAAGCGAATTGCAGAAAGCAATTCTAACCAACGCATTTGTTCCATTTATCATTATTCACTATGAATTCAGTTTTATCATGCCAAAAAAAAGATTAAAGCACTAGAGTAGGGCGACATAAGTTGTCTTAATTAATTTGGCTGCTTAATTGTAAAAGCACTGATCTGTCTTTTTTGACAGTTATAAGAGCTTAGTGGGCGATATAGCTATTAATATACACATGTTATTTTGTGGGCTATTTGAACATGCTGTAGCTAAAATGAAAAATTCAATCCATGATTTAAATGGCAAGATAAAAAAGTACACACAGCTCCAATCAAACACAGTATTGCTTGCCTATCAGATATTACAAAAAATACCGGGTGGTTTAACGGTACTTTCAAATGTCATTAGTCGAGTTGCTCCTTATTTCCGTACAGTTAACCCGGTCATTACAAAGCTAGAGATTGATTTTTGCCAAGCAGTTATGTCTAAACGTAGAGCTGTTGAAAATCACATCGGAACAGTACATGTGATTGCAATCTGCAATGGTTTAGAGTTTGTGATGGGCGTTGCTGTAGAGGCGTCAATTCCAGCACATCTTCGATGGTTACCCAAAGGGATGCATGTTGATTATGTCTCTAAGGCGAATTCTGATATTCAACTGAGCGCAAAGATTAACGAGGATTGGAAGGTGGGGGATATGCAGGTAGAAGTCATCGCCAAACGAAATGATGGGCAGCCGGTTGTAAAAGGTTATATCACGATTTGGGTAACTGAAAAGAAATAATAAAGTCAAAAAATATAGGGAAAAGCAACCAAACTTAAACATATAGCTTAGTTAGATTAATTTAAATGAATTGTTACGAATAAAGTAAAATTGGGAAAGCTACAATAAATTAAGCGATTTGAAGCAGAAAACTCTGATTTTTAAGATGGATATGGCTAGCTGAAATGCGCCTTTCACAGTAGAATATGCGCTCTCTCATAAGTCACATGGCGGTGGGATCGTTAGACCTGCCCGTGGAGCCAAACTCAACATGTTTATCGTGGCCGGTGCATCAGCACATTCTTCTTTTAAGAAAGCTCAACTCTTAAACCGTTTAACGTCAATGAGTTCTGTTCAATCTTTTGACAGCCAGTGGGTTTATTTGTTTGATCAAGCGCTCAGCGAGCAGCAACATCAATCGGCATTACAACTTTTAAACGATGGTCAATCTTTCGAACTTCGCCAAGCTGCAAGTGATGAAATCCAGATTTTAGTGACACCACGTATTGGCACCATTTCGCCGTGGTCATCTAAAGCAACCGATATTTTCCAAAACTGTAATACCCCAATTCACCGTTTAGAACGTGGTCTACTGTTTACACTGAAAGGTGTAAAAGAGATTTCGAATGAAGTGAAATTGGCTTTACATGACCGTATGACAGAGAGTGTTTTTGCTCATATTGATGATGCAAAAGCTTTATTCTCAGAAACCGCACCGAAGCCATTGAACTCAATTGATATCTTGGGTCAAGGAAAAGAAGCGTTAGTTAAAGCCAACAATGAGTTTGGCTTTGCTTTATCTGAGCAAGAAATTGATTATTTAACTGAAGCATTTACCAAGCTCGGCCGTAATCCAAATGATATTGAATTGATGATGTTTGCTCAGGCAAACTCTGAACATTGTCGTCATAAAATCTTTGGTTCTGAATGGACAATTGATGGTGAAAAACAACCATTATCTTTGTTCCAGATGATTAAAAATACTTATAAAGAATCTCCAACGGATGTGTTGTCAGCATATAAAGATAACGCGTCTGTGATCGTGGGTTATGACACTATGCGCTTTTATCCGAAAGCGGATGAAAATGGTCACTTCGTTTATAAATATAAGAGCCAAGCCGCTCATATCCTAATGAAGGTTGAAACACACAACCATCCAACTGCAATTGCTCCATTTGCGGGCGCTGCGACAGGTTCGGGCGGTGAAATCCGTGACGAAGGTGCTACAGGTCGTGGTGGTAAACCTAAAGCAGGTTTAACTGGCTTTACGGTTTCAAACCTCAATATTCCTGGTTTTGAACAACCTTGGGAAGAAAACTACGGTAAACCTTCACGTATGGCATCGCCATTACAAATCATGATTGAAGGGCCATTGGGTGGTGCGGCGTTTAATAACGAATTCGGCCGTCCTGCATTGAATGGTTACTTCCGTACCTTCGAACAGAATGTCAATGGCGAAGTGAAAGGCTTCCACAAGCCAATCATGATTGCTGGTGGTTACGGCAACATTCGTCCTGACCATGTTGAAAAAGATGCGATTCAACCGGGTGACTTGCTCATTGTATTGGGTGGCCCTGCAATGTTGATCGGTCTTGGCGGTGGTGCAGCATCTTCTGTAGACAGCGGTACCATGGGCGAGAGCTTGGACTTTGCTTCGGTACAACGTGAAAACCCAGAAATGGAACGCCGTTGCCAAGAAGTGATTGATACCTGCTGGCGTTTAGAAGACTTTAACCCAATCGTGTCTGTACATGATGTCGGTGCGGGTGGTTTATCCAATGCTATGCCTGAGCTTGTGAATGATCATGAGTTAGGTGCAGTATTGAATCTTCGTAAGATTCCATCTTTAGAGCCGGGTATGAGCCCAATGGAAATCTGGTCAAATGAAGCACAAGAGCGTTATGTCCTTGCGATTCGTCCAGAATCTTTAGAACAATTTGAAGAAATTTGTGCACGTGAGCGTTGTCCGTTTGCGGTACTGGGTGAAGCGACTGAAGCGCGTCACTTAACCGTTGAAGACCCATTGTTTGAAAACAATGCGGTTGATATCCCAATGCAAGTGATGTTGGGTGGCACGCCACGGATGCAACGTGCTTATGAAACGATTGAGCGCATAGGTAATGACTTTGATGCTGCAAAAGTTGATTTGAAAGATGCGATTTTCCGCGTTTTGAAAAATCCAACGGTTGCATCTAAATCATTCTTAATCACCATTGGTGACCGTTCGATTACCGGTATGGTTGCTCGTGACCAAATGGTCGGTCGCTGGCAAGTACCTGTTGCGGATGCAGCAGTCACCACCACAAGTTTACAAGGCTTTACAGGTGAAGCAATGGCCATGGGCGAACGTCCACCAGTGGCCTTGTTAAATCCTGCTGCATCGGCTCGTTTAGCGGTTGCTGAAGCGATTACCAACATTGCTTGTGCCAACATCGAACAAATCAGCGATATCAAACTTTCTGCAAACTGGATGGCTGCGGCGGGTCAAAAAGGTGAAGACCAAGCCTTGTTTGAAGGCGTGAAAGCGATTGGTATGGAAATGTGCCCTGCATTAGGCATTGCAATTCCAGTTGGTAAAGATTCACTTTCAATGCGTACCACGTGGAATGATGGTGAAGACAAAGCGGTGACTTCACCGATGTCAGGTGTCATTACTGCATTTGCGCCAGTGTTAGATGTGCGTAAAACATTAACGCCTGAATTGAAAAACTTAGCCGATTCAGTATTGGTTCGTATTGATTTATCTAAAGGGCAGTTCCGTTTAGGCGGCTCGATCCTTGCGCAGGTGTATAAAGCCATTGGTTCAGTAACCCCTGATGTCGATAGTTTTGATGACTTCAAAGCATTCTTTGCCTTGATTCAAGACTGGAACAATCGTGGCGTGATCAAGGCTTACCATGACATCGGCGATGGCGGTCTATTGGCAACTGTCGCGGAAATGATGTTCGCATCTCGTTTAGGTGTGGCATTAGAAAATCAAACCACTGAAAGCTTATTTGCTGAAGAAATTGGTGCTGTGCTGCAAATCACAGCGGCTGATTGGGCACAGTTAGAAGTTGAAGTTGCAGCGTCAAGTCTGAAAGATGCAATTGCGGTTGTAGGTCGTGTCAATACCACTGATCAATTGGCTGTCAATGGTTTAACTTTAGAGCGTGCTGAATTACAACAAGCATGGGCTGAGGTATCACATCAGATCCAGCGCTTACGTGATAATGTTGAAACTGCTGATCAAGAGTTTGCTTTAATTGCAGATCAAAACCACAAAGGTTTAATTGCGCAAGCAACTTATGATTTAAATGAGCCAGTCGAAGCACCGTTTATCAATACCCGTCGTCCAAATATGGCCATCTTGCGTGAACAGGGTGTCAACGGTCATGTTGAAATGGCGGCTGCATTTGATAAAGTCGGCTTTAATACCATCGACGTACACATGAGTGACCTACTTGCAGGTCGCGTGAGCTTGAGCGACTTTGAAGGTTTAGTGGCATGTGGCGGTTTCTCATACGGTGACGTGATGGGCGCTGGCGGTGGCTGGGCGAAATCAGTATTGTTCAATGCAAAATTGCGTGACCAGTTTGAGCAGTTCTTCCATCGTGAGAGCACTTTTAGCTTAGGCGTATGTAATGGCTGTCAAATGATGTCGCAACTTGCACCACTAATTCCAGGTGCTGAGCATTGGGGCCGTTTCCACCGCAATACATCAGAAGTATTCGAAGCGCGTGCAGTCAATGTTCGCGTAGAAAAATCAGTTTCTGTATTGCTTGAAGATATGCAAGGTTCGATTTTACCAATCGCAGTTGCACATGGTGAAGGTCGTCTGGTTGCAACTGAACAGCAAATTGCTGCTTTAAATGCTGAGAACCAAGTGATCTTGCGTTATGTGGATAGCTTGGGTCAACCAACGCAACACTATCCATTGAACCCGAACGGTTCACCTGAAGCGATTACAGGTTTAACTTCTAAAGATGGTCGTGCAACCGTGATGATGCCGCATCCTGAGCGTAACTTCCGTGCTTTACAGCACTCTTGGAAGCCTGAAGATTGGGCAGAAGATGGTGCTTGGCTACGTATGTTCCGCAATGCACGTAAATTTATTGGTTAATTAAAATATAAATGCTTGAAAATGCCACTCTTGAGTGGCATTTTCTTTATCATGGATGCATGAATAAAATCATGGAATATTAAAAGAAAAGAGAGCCGGACACTCAGAAAAAATGAATAACCTTCAAGAATTAGAAAAACTAAATAGCTTAAGTTTTAAGCTACTAATTTTTTTACCACTGATCAATTTTCTTGGAAGTCTGCTATTGGCAAAGGCAGGATTCAGCTTTCAGGTGATTTATATTTTTTATCTAGCTTGCGTCATCTTACAAATTATTATTTTTATAAAAGATCGAAAATTTTTGAAGGAAAAACACGCCTTTTGTCCTGCATGGGAGTGGTTTATCTTATTCCCAGTCTATGTCTATAAAAGGCAAAGAAATAACTTTTTAAACCTAAACTATTTTTATATCAGTTTAATCCTATTTATATGCAATGCTGTGATAACTACATATTTAAAAAACTTATAGGTATCATTCATCTAGGTTAAATGTTTGCAAGATAAATTGTTTCTCGGAACGATAATGGTAAAAATCATATTAGGATGAGTGAAATTTTACCTCGATTTTTGATATCGTTTTATTGCTAGAATCAAGCAAAAATGATGTGTATTGACCTAAGTAACTTAGTTCATGCAGCTAAAATGGCCAGTAATGGGAAGCACAATGAAATCAAAAATCCATTTCCGCGAGTTTGCATTACTGATGGCATTGCTGATGTCCATTGTCTCTTTTTCGATTGATGCAGTTTTACCTGCACTGGGTGAAATTGGAAAAGTTTTTAGTCTACAAAATAATAATCAGGCGCAATGGGTCATTATTAGTATTTTCTCAGGAATGACCATTGGGCAACTTATTGCAGGGCCATTGTCCGATGCGATTGGGCGGAAACGGATTTTATTTACAGGCATCCTGATCTACTTTTTGGGCAGTTTATTGTGCTATTCCACTCAAAGTTTTGAATGGTTTTTAGTTGGTCGCTTTATTCAAGGTATTGGTGTTTCTGGGCCTTATGTGGCTTCGATTTCGATTGTTCGGGATAAATACAGTGGTGCTCAAATGGCACGTATTATGTCGCTGATCATGATGGTATTTATGGTGGCACCTGCAGTTGCGCCGAGCTTGGGACAGCTGATCATCCATTTCTTTGGCTGGCGTGATATTTTTGTGCTGTATATGATCTATGCCACAGTCGTTGGAGCATGGGTCGCTTTACGACTGGAAGAAACGCTAATTCCTGAAAATCGTTTGCCGATGCGGGCACAAGCATTTAAGGATGGCTTTAAAGAAGTGGTAAGTAATAAAACCACCATGAGTTATTTGTTATGTGCAGGCTTTTGCTTTGGTGGGTTTATTGGCTATCTCGGCACTTCACAGCAAATTTTTATGCAGCAATTTAGCAAAACAGGACAGGAGTTTAGTGCCTACTTTGCATTATTGGCAGGTGTGATGGGGATTGCATCTTTTACCAACTCTAGAATTGTTCTGAAATTTGGGATGCGGCCTATCTGTATTTATGGCTTTCTAGGTCTTAGCCTCATTTCCTTGCTGTTTCTTGTGATCCAGCTTGCAGGTGTATCTATTTCCTTCTGGATGTTTATGCTCTATGCCTGCATCCTATTTTTATTATTTGGAACTTTGTTTGGTAATCTCAATGCGATTGCCATGGAGCCGATGGGACATGTTGCGGGCATGGCTTCTGCAATTATTGGGGCATCGTCTTCAGTTTTATCTCTCATTTTGGCCTCGATTATAGGCCAGTTGTATAATGGCACTTTAATTCCAATGACCAGTGGCTTCGTGATCTTATGTGGCTTAGCTTTCTTGATGACCCAGTATGAGAAAAGACATTTAAAAATTCTTGGAAATACGTCAGATTGAATAATTTAGATAGAGTAATTGACTTAGCTTTTAATACAACTGACCAACGCATCTCGTGCTTTAAAGCCACCACTAATTGAGGAAGAATAGACTGTTTTTCCATCTAATAAAATTTCCATTATTCCAGCATCATCCATATGAGCTGCTGTTTGTTCCATAATAACTGGAACGAGCAATACACCTTTTTTCTGGCTTGATACCAGTGTTGCAGCAGTTGGCGTTTCAGATTTATCAGTGCGCATGATGATATTGAGTCGTTTATTGTGTTGAGGTGTTGGTATAAGCGGACCGATAAAGGCAAATGCTCCTGTACTTTTCTCTGAAGGACCCAATAGGGTGAGTTGATTTAAATCGGAGCTATAAGTGACGGCACAGCCACCTTTTCTGCCCTTATGTTTAGAGAGGAACCATGTACCATTCTCATCTTGATAGATTTGCTTCATGCTTCGTGCGATCACATGATGCTGTTCCAAGCTGAATGTACTATTTTTCTGGGATACATGTTCAGAAGTTTCATTTGCATAAACAATATTAGATTCGGCCAACACACCGATTGTAAATAGTAAAGTCATCATGAGTTTTGGCCGCATAGAAATACTCTTATATAGTGAACTTAGATTGCTGGCTTTAAAATTTGATTTATGATTATTTAAAATTTTGGGGGAGCCCTATCATGGTTGCTAAACCATCATTGCCCTTGAATGATCTTTTTATATCGCTTTTTTAGTGTTGTTAAAAGCAGAGTGCATGCTGAAAGGTTAAAGTTGTCCTATGATGTTTGTTATTAAAGATTAATATGTTGAAGATGATGACTTTTTAATTCATGCATGTTTTTTTTACATTTTCTAAAACGATGAAAAAAGTTGTCCCTGTAATTTGAAGACATTCAAATCAAGGTAGAGAAATATTGGCTTTCCATCATCCACTGGTGGCTGAGACTCAATTAGTTAAAGGCACTATTAAATATGATGAGCAATATGAACAGGTTGTGATTGATGAATTGTTTGAAGAAACAGGGTTGATTGCTCAGCCTAATTCCTAGTTTATAGGTGATCTCATACTGAGTATTAATCAGCAAAACTGGTATTTCTATTTATGCGAGGTGAGGTGTGAATTGAATTGGCTGTAGGTGGCGCTATCATTGTCAGGATGACGGTGTTTTAGACTTTAGCTTCTTTTGGTATTCTTTAGATCAACAACCAGATGCTCATTGGCATGAAACTTTTAGAGAAGCTTTAAGCTTTTTAAGAAATTTATTAACGTCGTCATAATCCATCTGCTCTGGGTGAAAGCCAATCTTGATATTTATTTCTTAAATCATTTCTTTTCACTTCATCAAAGATAATAAAATCAATGCCACCATCATAAGGTGCAACAATTATATTTTGCTCGAAAGAAATCATAAAAGCTCTTAACTCATCATCAGCGATCTTTTTCAACAAGTCATTGTGTTGATTCGTTTGCCAAGTTACCTCTACTGTACAAGGCCTAAAGAAATGATCTTCATCCTCTCCGTCATAATATTCAGGATTGGCTTGTGTTAAGTTTATTTCTTGCTCTAAATGAAATTGGTAGGGGAGTATAAAGGCTGGTTCATAGGCTTTATTGTTACGGGAATGGCTAAAATAGTGACCTGAGACAATGAATATAGAAGTATCATCTCCAAAGCAGTCTGTAATAATTTTATTATGTCGATCTAGCAATAATTCATATTCAGCAGCCGTATCGGCATATCTTTTTGATTCGGGCAGGCTATGAATTCTTAACCAAGATTGTGGAAAGTAGTGCTTAAGTAGGTGAGAAATTGGGAGTTTGTTGGGATAAAAAAGATCCCATTGTGATTGAAAAGAATAAGACATATTAATGTATAAAAATTTTATGAAAAATATATATTATTGGATAGAGCTAAAAAGATAAATCCACAAATAATTTTATTTACCTTTATGACATCTATAAATTTTTCTCCTTTTAGGATTGGTTCAATTCTTGCTTCTTATATTTAGACAATGAACAAAATATGAGAAGTCTGATGATGAAAAATACAAATTATTTAAGAACAGTGCATACCAAAGATCGAGGCTGGTTTTGGTTTGGTCTAACGGTCGCGATTCAAATGTTATTTATTGTGGTGAGCTATTTGGTGATCAATATTTCGCTTTGATTATTCAGCTTTTGTCGCGTTATGATTAAGATCTTATCTATTTGATTTGAGCTGTTTAAGCGATGCTAAAACTGATTTATTACGTGCCTGAGTCTCATTTGGAATCGACTAAGCAAGCGATTTTTGCTGCTGGGGCGGGTGGTATTGGCAATTACGAACATTGTGCTTGGCAAGTCAAAGGCATTGGGCAGTTTAAGCCCGTAAAAAGTGCAAATCCATTTTTAGGGCAATTGGATAGATTAGAGCAGCTCGAAGAATGGCGCGTTGAAACTATTGTCACAGAAGAAATGGCCAGTGCTGTGGCAAAAGCCTTAAAAGCAAGCCATCCTTATGAAGAACCTGCTTTTGAGTTTATCCAGATTTTAGATATTGAATGCGCCTAGCTATTTTTAAGCATACTGCTTTGAATCAATCGGGCGATATCGGTTGTTCGTGCGCTCACCAGCTCTGCTGCATTACGACAGGCTTCTTCTAGACTGGTTGGGCCTGAGGTTAAAGAGAAGGCAGCAGTAACACCATGTGGGTAAAGTACTTGGTAATTCTCTCCAAGTGTTCCTGCAATCACAATGACGGGGACATTGGCGGCTTGTGCTATTTTGGCGACACCGAATGGAGTTTTACCATTCAAGGTCTGCTCATCAAACTTTCCTTCACCTGTAATCACCCAATCTGCCCCTTGGATTTTAGTGGCAAGTTGATTCAGTTCAGCAATGACTTCGACTCCAGATCGAAACTCGGCTTTTAAGAATGTTTTAGCAGCAAAACCAAGTCCGCCTGCGGCTCCTGCACCAGCTTCATGACGTTGATCGACGCCAAGCAATTGTGCCGTGACATCGGCAAAATGGGAGAGCGCTTGATCTAACTCTAACACTTGTTGAGGTGAAGCGCCTTTTTGAGGCCCAAAAATATGTGAAGCACCATTGGGCCCACACAACGGATTGGTCACATCGGCGGCTAATAAAAATTGGGTTTGTTTAATCCTTGGATTAAGCTGATCTAAATTGATTTTAGCTAAGTTTTGCAGTGCAATGCCGCCAGCGGCTAGGGGATTATGCTCTGCATCCAGAAACATTGCCCCTAATGCAGTCAATAAACCTGTACCAGCATCATTGCTTGCGCTGCCGCCGACAGTCAGTACAATTTCCTTTGCACCTGCATCTAAGGCAGCCAGAATCAACTGTCCTGTACCATAGCTACTGCTATTACATGCGTCACGTTGAGCGGGTTTAACCAGTTGGATACCGCTGGCTTGAGCCATTTCAATGATGGCGATTTTTTTAGTATCTAACCAGCCCCATTTTGCCAATACAGGTTCACCTAGCGGGCCCTGTACCAACTGCTCACGCCATTGCCCTGAACAGACTTCCAGTACCGCTTCTATAGAGCCCTCACCACCATCCGCCATGGGGCATTGAATGATTTCTGCATCAGGAAAGACCTTTTGCCAGCCTGAAGCAATTGCTTGAGCAATCTCCTGTGCAGATAGGCTGTCCTTAAAAGAATCTGGGGCAATCACAACTTTCATAAATTCTTTGTATCTTCATCTTGTTCTAACCTGAGCTTAGTCGGTCTGGTGTGGAATAGCTAGGTGAATGCCAAAAACAAAAAAGCCACTGAATTGTATCAACTCAGTGGCTTGGTTTAATCAACGATTATTGCATTAATTAAACTGAGAAAAATCAGGTTTACGTTTTTGCATAAAGGCTTGCACTGCTTCCATCATTTCAGGTGAGCGTACACGTTGCATAAAGATTTCAGCTTCATCATCCACGCACTGAATGATCTCAGTCAAGTCTTGTTTCATTAGGGCTTTAGTCTGTTTGATCGAAGCCAATGGTAATGCTGCTAAATGTTGCGCTGTTTTTTGCGCTGTGGCATAAACATCTTCAACCACATCATTCACCAGATTGGCTTTAACCGCAGTTGCTGCATCAAATTTTTTCGCAGTGAAGAGCAATTCAGCGGCTTTTTGATAGCCCGCTTGTTTGACCAATAAACGACTTGCAGCACCTTCTGGAGATAGACCAAGGCTGACAAATGGAATTTGGAACAGAGCAGTATTGTCTGCAAAAACCAGATCAGCATGTAATAAGATCGTTACGCCGATACCGATTGCGACACCTTTAACCGCAATAATCAACGGCTTAGAAAAACGAGCAGCCGCTTTTAATAAGATAAAAGGAGGCTGATCACCCGCTTTGCCTTCATGTGGTTTTTGAATAAAACCCATAAAGTCTTTCATGTCATTACCCGCAGTAAAGTCTTGTTCTGCACCACGGAAAATTACCACACGAACGTCTTTGTTTGCATCGGCTTCATCTAGAGCTTTTGCGATCCAAAGGTAAAGTTCGCCATAGAGTGCATTTTTTGCTTCTGAACGGTTAATGGCTAAGGTGAGTACGCCATCTTCTAAATTTGCTTGCAAATGTTGATGAGGTTGTTGAATACAGCTAAGTGTCATCGTACTATCCTTGCTTTAATCCAGATTGATTTTTAAGTGCCCTCATTATGTCGCATATTTGTCTGAATGACACAACTGATGAGTTCACAAAAAGTGAAATTACGACTATGTACACATTTGACTATCTTGTTTTTATTGGACGTTTTCAGCCTTTTCATTTGGCACATATGCAAACCATTGAAATTGCATTAGAAAAAAGTAAAAACGTGATCTTGGCTTTGGGCTCGGCTCAATCTGAACGGAATATCAAAAATCCCTTTTTAGCCACTGAACGTGAACAGATGATTCTGTCGAACTTTTCTGAACAAGATCAAAAGCGGATTCATTTTGTCCATGTGGTCGATGTGTATAATGATGAGAAATGGGTTAAACAGGTCAAAGATTTGGTCAATGGCGTTATTCAGCCAAATGCAAAAGTTGGTTTAATCGGTCATTTCAAGGATGAATCTTCGTATTATTTACGTTTATTCCCTGAGTGGCAAATGCTGGAACTAGACAGTTTAAAGAACTCGATTTCAGCAACACCGATGCGTGAAGCCTATTATCGTGGCGAGATTCAAACTGAATTTTTCCCCGCAGGGACGATACGCTTCCTGGAAGAATTTCAAAAGTCATCGGCTTATCAAAAGTTGCAGCAACGTTTTGATCAAGATGATCGTTCCAATATCGATGAATCTTGAGGTTGGGGAAGAGGATTAAGCATCTTCCCAAAAAATAAGTCGATTGGAAAATGGATCGGTGATAATGAGTTCCAAAGTTTCCCAATCCGTTTTCTCAATTTGTGGCTTGGCAAACTTATAATCTTTTGCTGCAATTTCAGCATGTAGCTGTGTCAGATCTTGCCAATAAATCCGAATTGCACTGTGTGGGCTGGCATCACCGAAATGCTCAGATAAATGAATAATACAATCACCTTTAGAAATTTGTAGATAAATAGGGAAGTTATCCGCAAAGGTATGCTCCCAATCCTGTTGGAAGCCTAAATAATCAAGATAAAATGATCGGGCAAGTGGAAGATCAAAAATACGAAAAATCGGGGTAATTGAACCTGATTGCATTAGTTTTTCCTTTTAACGAACGCCGAAGTGTTGCGCCCAATAGTTTTTTTGCCGAGCGGATTGATCGGTGGTACAAGCAATGGCGTAATCTGTAAATTTTGGATGCATTAAATTATGGCAATGGACAGGGCTGGCTAACCAGGTTGCCATAACAGCATGCAGGTTTTTTTGTCCGCGTGCCACATTTTCTCCACCGCCTCGACCGCTAAATTGTGAATGTTTCAAACGGGTTCTAAAATCTTGCCCTGTGATGCTGACATGTCCTATAAAATTGTGTTGAGCCATTTCCTGAGCATGACTCAAAGCAGTTTGATAGAGTTGATTATTCCATTTGAGTGGTGCAACTGCTGGAAAATATTGTTCTCCACATTGCTGAGGATGTTGTCTAATTTCATTGATCGCTTGCAGCAGCATGCGCTGATAGGCTGGGTTCTGTAGATCTTGGCAGCGAATTTCAGTCGCTGTTATCGTAATTTGTGGCACTAGAGGTGGCTGATCTTGGATTGTTGTTGGTGTATTGGAATTACATGCTACTAAAAAAAACACCAAAGCGAATGGCCAAAAAACATGGGAATAATTCATTGTTAATGTCTTTCATTTAATTTTTTTAATCTATTTATCATACGTCAAACGTAATTTGCTTCAACAAAAAAGCGAGTATTGAACTCGCTTTTTTGTTACTCACCATGATTATGCTTTTTGTAATGCTTTTAAGTCTTCAAGCACTTGTTCGGCATGACCAGCAGCTTTAACTTTACGATAGGTCTTGACCAATTGCTTGTTATGGAAAATAAAAGTAGAGCGCTCGATGCCCATCACTTGTTTGCCATACATATTTTTTTCTTTAATCACATCGAAATGTTTACAGAGTACTTCTTCTTTATCGCTGATTAAATCAATCGTGAGCGCTTGTTTTTCAGTAAAGTTCTGATGTGCTTTAACGGAATCTCGTGACACACCAATGATTTGACAATTTAAGGCATCGAATTGATCTTTTAAGCATGAAAACCCGACTGCCTGTGTGGTACAGCCTGGAGTTGAGTCTTTTGGATAGAAATAAAGAATCAACCATTCGCTGCTTAGTTCAGTAAGATTGACTTCACCTTGTGTGGTTGGGAAGCTGTGATTCGGTAATTGAATATTCTCAGACATTGCTTATCCTTCGATAAAATTAATTGTTTTCAAGCTCAAGTGTTAAAAAAGCATATTCCTCATGATAAACAATATCGCCGTGACGTACAGGAATAGCTTTGTTAAAAATTGGTCCATCAATGACTGTTGTATGGAATTCACCACCTTCACCACATGGATCAACCCCTCGATTTTCTAGTTCTTGGATGTAGTCTAAGGTGAGGGTTCTGCCCAGATCTTCGACTTTCATCCCAAGTTTAAGATTGACGGTGACGATCACACTGCGGAAACCAAGATTGATAAACTCTTCTACCACTTCTTTATGTGGACGTAACCACAGCGGCATGCCTAGTTTAAGTCCAACCTGTTGGGTCACACGATCATGCCAACAGCCATGTTCAGGCATATTTAAATCACCCGTTACCAGAACTTCGGCACCCTGTTGTTTGGCTTGATCGAGTAGAGCAATAAATTTATTTTCATAGTCTGCCCAACTGGAAGAGGCCATAAACACCGGTAAACCAACCGCATTTGCCTGGGCATGAATGATATCCAGTGGCATGGCATGTGAACGAGAGCGCTGACCTTGTTCTTCTAACATCACGATTAGACCAACAGCAACGCCTGTCTGCATCGTATGGTAGAGGGCTAGGGAGCTGTCTTTGCCACCACTAAATGACACAATCGACCGCCGTTGATCAGCATTGGTTCTCCAATGGTCTTGCATACTGTTATTCAACTGATTCTAGATAAAAGAGATTTTAACAAAACCCAATAAAAAAGCCTGCATTAATGCAGGCTTTTTCTAGGCAATCCAAGCTTATTTTTTAGGAGCTTGTTGCTGCTGTTGCTGAGCAGCTTTCATTGCTTCTTCAGTTAGCTTTTCAAGTTTGCTGACAAGCGGCGCACCTAAGCATGCTTGTAGGTCTTTATTTTGCTGTTGTACAAAAGCTAAAGAACTTGGGCTTTTCTTCGCGTTAATTGCACTTTGGATTTCCCATTTCTGAGCTTCGGTTACTTTACCTTGTGCGTCAATTTGGCAACCACAGAACTTGCTGACTTCTGCTGCTGTTAATTTACCGCCTTTCGCAGTTTGATCTTTACATACATTGACCAATGCTGCTTTTACATTGGTACTTTTATACGCAGTTTGTAATGGATTATCAGCTGCGTGAGTTGCTGTCGCAAATAATGCAGCAGCTGACATCATGGTAGAAAGAATAAGATTTGATTTAGAAAACTTCATATAATGTACCTAATTTTTTACCCTATATCGGTTATTCAGCGTATCGCGTAGGATCCGCAATACCTGCTTCGATAAAACCTTGTTGACGTAGACGACAACTGTCGCATTTGCCACATGCACGTCCTTGAGCATCTGCCTGATAGCAGGATACCGTTTGACTATAGTCTACGCCATGTTCGATACCTAAGCGTATAATATTCGCTTTGGATAAATGTAACAAAGGTGTTTCAATTTTAAGAGGTTTTCCTTCAACACCAGCTTTTGTTGCAAGTCGCGCTAAATTGGCAAAAGCGTCAATAAATTCTGGTCGACAGTCTGGATACCCTGAATAATCAACAGCATTGACCCCAATGACGATGGCTTCAGCGTCAAATACTTCGGCTGCTGCGAGCGCATAAGATAAGAAAATGGTGTTACGTGCTGGAACATAAGTTACAGGAATGCCTTCTTGTAATTGTTCTGGGACTTCAATGTTATGATCTGTAAGTGCAGACCCACCTAAATTACCCAAATCAATATTAATGATCCGGTGTTCGACACCTGCGCGTTGAGCCAGTGCTTTGGCTGCATCAAGTTCTGTGGTCGAACGTTGACCATACATAAAGCTTAAAGCAATACATTCGTAGTTTGCTTGTGCCCAAGCTAGACACGTTGTTGAATCTAAACCGCCAGACAATAATACGATGGCACGGGAACGCATATTATTTTCCATTATTTAACCTAAATTTAAATTGGAGAAGACCATTCTGATGAGTAGAATGGTTTCATGAGTTTTAACGACCAGATTCATCATTCCATAACAGTTTATGCAACTGGAGCTGGAAGCGAACAGGGAGATGGTCTTCTAAAATCCACTGTGCTAAATCGCACGCCAATGCAGGCAGGGCGACCGCACCTTTTTCAACTGCAAAAGCGGGGGAGAACCAGACCGTACTCACTTTGTTTTGCAATTGAAACTGTTCAAGTTGTTGTCTTGACCATTCATAGTCTTCACGATTACAGATCACAAATTTGATCTGATCGTGCTGGGTTAAATAGTCAAGATTGCTGTACAGATTTCGATGATCTTCTTTGGAGGTCGGTGTTTTTAAATCCAGTACCTTAGAAACACGGCGATCAACTTTAGAGACATCTAAAGCACCACTGGTTTCCAAGGAAACGTTGAAACCGAGGTCACACAGACGCTGTAATAAGATCAGGCAATTCGGTTGAGCAAGTGGCTCGCCCCCTGTGACACAAATATAGGGTGTTTTATGCTGGCTTGCAGTTTCGATAATTTGTTCGAGTGATAAGCGCTCACCGCCTTCAAAAGAGTAGGTGGTATCACAATAACTACAACGTAAAGGACAGCCTGTTAAACGAATAAAAACAGTTGGTAGACCAAACGTATTCGCTTCGCCTTGCAAAGAGTAAAAGATCTCTGTAATGCGTAAACCAGCCGCAGGATCAGAGACAGGAATTGCCGAAGAACGTAAGGAAGCCATAAACAGTTACCACAAACAGGTGCCGCATAAGCAGCATGCTACATAAAAAACAAAATCTCTACGACCATGACTGATCGTAGAGACGAGGAGCAATTCAAGCTCCGAGGAACGATCAAGTTCCACAATAAATATTACAAATTAGTCAGCGCGTAATAAATCGTTCAAGCTGGTTTTAGCTCGAGTTTTCGCATCTACTTTTTTGACGATGATTGCAGCATAAAGGCTGTAAGTACCGCATTTCGATGGAAGGCTACCAGCAACAACCACAGAACCTGCTGGTACGCGACCGTAATGAACTTCGCCAGTTTCACGATCGAAGATCTTGGTTGATTGACCAATGAAAACACCCATTGAAATCACAGAACCTTCTTCAACAATCACACCTTCAACGATTTCAGAACGTGCACCAATGAAGCAGTTATCTTCAATAATGGTCGGGTTTGCTTGCAATGGCTCTAATACGCCACCAATACCAACGCCGCCTGATAAGTGAACATTTTTACCAATTTGTGCACATGAACCGACCGTTGCCCATGTGTCAACCATGGTACCTTCATCAACATACGCGCCAATGTTGACATATGAAGGCATCAACACTACATTTTTTGCTTGGAAGCTACCACGGCGTGCGACTGCAGGTGGTACAACACGCACACCAGCAGCTTTGAACTGTTCTTCTGTCCAACCTGAGTATTTGGTTGCTACTTTGTCATAGAAACGAAGATCGCACGCTTCAATCGGCGTATTGTCGTTGAGTTTAAATGAAAGTAAAACTGCTTTTTTTAACCATTGATGAACAACCCATTCACCATCAATTTTTTCTGCAACACGGAGGGTACCGTTATCTAAACCAGTCAATGCTTCTTCTACGGCTTGACGGATTTCTGTTGGGCAGTCCGCTGCACTATAGTTGGCACGGTCTTCAAATGCTTGCTCAATGATTGTAGAAAGCTGAGACATGATCTTCCTTCTTCCAAAAAAATTTTGTAGATTTTACACTAATTTTTTAGGGTCTGTTGCCATTTTCTAAATAGGTTGCGTTATAGGCTAAAATTTTATGAAATGAGGCATGAAACGCAGGGAATGGCTATGCGCTTGCCAAGTTTCATAACGCAGTGTGAGGAAATTTTAGCCATAACCTGGGCAAGAGCAAATTACTGCTTTGATCGCAACGCAGGGCGAAGCTCAAGGATCGGGGTGTTTTTGTCGCCACATCGTTGTGTTTTGTTCATTTAGAGTGGCTAAAGCCTTGTATCGCCTAAAAAATCTTGTGTCGCATAGGGCTCATGTCGAGACCATGGATAAAGAGCTAGTAGCCCCTCAGAATCTTTGAAAAAAGTAGTTACAATATTTTGTTTTAAATTTGAGCAATAAAACTGTAATAAAAATGGAGCTTATTGTTTTTTATCTATATTTTATAAATACATAATTACTTCGAATTTGTATCAAAAAATAACAAAAAGTAATCAGTTTTTGTATAAAAAAATAGCGATCATTCTTTTATGCTTATTTCACAAGCAACAATTATATATTTATTTAAATAAAAGCATTTTTTGAGGAGACTTCAATGAAAGCTTTGCGTGTTATGTTAGCAACAGGTGCATTAACAGCAATTGCAGGTACTGCATTTGCAGCAGATGAGCAAGTGGTTAGGGAATCAGTTTATGCATTCCCTTCATATTTAGCTCCAGTTTCAGTTCGTGCTGAAGTAGGTACGACAGGCTACGGCGGCGCCGTAACTTATCGTGTTAACCCTTATGTGGGATTAACAGCGGGTTACGATGGCGGGAAAATTTCTTGGTCTGATGTAAAAATTGATGGCACGAAATATGACACTAAAATGCGTAATAAAAATGCATATTTGAATGCTGAGGTTCATCCATGGGGTGTTAGTGAAAATACACTGGCACGTTCGCTTTATGTAGCTGCTGGTGTGGGCTATATCGATAGTAAATATGACTTGAAAAAATCTGTATCTAATTCAAATGATACGATTAAAATTGATGGCTCAAACTATTATGCACCGGGTGGTAATGGTTCGGTCGATGGTAATTTAAAGTATGACAATCAACTTGCTCCATACTTAGGTGTTGGTATTAACGCACCTGTATATAAGAATGTAGGCTTATTTGGTGAAGTTGGTACTTACTATACTGGTAACCCTGATGTTGATTTAAAAGCGACAGGTTTACAAAAAGTAGGTGGTATTGAAGATGGTCAAGTTGCTGCGGATCGTGATGCGCATAAGCTTGAGAATAAAGGCCGCTATGAGTGGATGCCAGTTGCAAAAGTGGGTGTGAGCTTCAAGTTCTAATCCATGCATTCAACATAAAAAAACGAGCAGCATGCTCGTTTTTTTATGTTCTGATATCAGATCAAAGACAAACAAAGAGGCTCTAGATGAGCCTTTTTATTTTTTAGAGGGTTACTCTTCTGGATAAGCCACTTTTTTCAAGGCTTTAATATCTGTTTGTGGTGAGCACAGTGAGATGAACTCATAGCCATAGCCACGGAGTAAATGTCCTTTACGCACCGCAATCCAAGTGGTATTTACCCCAAAAATATCGGTTTTAATCTGTTGTAAACGATAGTCGCGCTCCGCATCGTAAGCGACATCATTGACAATTCCAACCCCCATATTAAGCTCAACATAGGTTTTGATAACATCGGCATCGAGTGCTGACATCACAATATCAGCATGCAATTGTGCATCTTCAAACGCTTTATCAATTTTAGAGCGTCCTGTGAAACCACCATGGTAGGTAATTAAAGGATATTCAGCTAATACGTCTAAGCTGATTTTATCTAGTTTTGTGAGTGGGTGATCTTTTGGCGTAATGATGCTATGGTGCCACTCATAATAAGGCACGCTGGCTAAATTCTCTTCTGTGGTCAAAGATTCAGTTGCAATGCCGATATCTGCTTCACCTTGTAGCAACATTTCTGCAATTTCAACAGGACTGGCCTGTTGTAAAACCAAATGTACTTTTGGAAATAATTTTTTAAATTGGTTAACGATTGGCGGAAGGACATAACGTGCCTGTGTATGTGTTGTGGCAATTGTGAGCGTCCCTTCATCGACTTTGTTAAAATCATCGGCCAGACGTTTAATATTGTCGGCATCGACCAGCATGCGTTCTACAATGCTTAATAAGGACTGACCCGGTTCGGTTAGGCCAAGCAAACGTTTGCCTTTACGGACAAATAGTTGTACACCTAATTCATCTTCTAAATCTTTAATGTGTTTACTGACACCAGATTGGGAGGTATAAAGTGCCGCAGATGCTTCAGTCAAATTAAAGTTTTGGCGAACAGTTTCTCGAATAATTCTGAGTTGTTGGAAGTTCATAAAAGTTTTTCCTCATAAGAGGATGGGGCGTGTTTTACCCCATCAATATTATTTTAAGCAACTTGCGTTGTTTGATCTGCGAATAAATGAAGTTGAGCCGCACTAATCCAAACGGTTTGATTTGGTTTGAATTGATGTAAGTTCGCCTCTTCTACAGTTAATAAAATTTCAATCGTTCGTCCACTACGATCTTGTAATTCAGCTACGACACGACCTGCAATCCATACTTCCCGCAAGAAGGTTGCCTCAATGGTATTAGCTTGAGGCTGAGTATGAATATGTAATTCATTCGGCCGCGCAAAGGCAATCACTTTCCCTTGTGGCGCTTCTAGGCTAGTAGGTAGCTGAATACGATCATCACCGATACGAATAATACCGCCAGTATGCTCACCTTCAAAACGATTTGCTTGACCAAGGAAATCAAAAACAAATGGGGTTGCAGGTTTTTCGTACACTTCTCGTGGTGAACCAATTTGTTCGACGTCACCTTTGTTCATGACAATAATCTGATCTGCAACTTCTAAGGCTTCTTCCTGATCGTGTGTTACGAAGATTGAAGTGATGTGAAGTTCATCATGTAACGTTCGTAACCAGCGACGTAATTCTTTACGGACTTTGGCATCTAATGCACCAAATGGCTCATCGAGTAATAAAACACGAGGTTCAACTGCCAAGGCACGTGCCAAGGCGATACGTTGGCGTTGGCCACCTGAAAGCTGAGCTGGATAGCGGTCTGCCAAAAAGCCGAGTTGGACTAAATCGAGTAAACGAGTGACACGTTTTTTGATTTCAGCTTCTGATGGGCGTGTTGCACGCGGACGCACGCGTAAACCAAAGGCAATATTGTCAAAAACAGTCATGTGGCGAAACAGGGCATAATGCTGGAATACGAAACCAACTTGGCGTTCACGTACATGGATATTGGTGGCATCTTCACCTTCAAGTAAAACCTGACCGTCATCTGCAGACTCTAAACCTGCAATAATGCGTAGTAAGGTTGTTTTTCCACAACCAGAAGGGCCAAGCAGGGCAACCAATTCACCTTCCGGAAAGTCTAAAGAGATATTTTTCAGCGCATGGAATGCACCAAAGTGTTTTTCAATATTTTTAACTTGAATACTCATGTGTTCATTCCTTAGTGATTGGGTTGATGTTCATTTGCTTGGTCTTGGCGAACTTCTAGCCAAGTTTTCAAAATCAAAGTAATGATCGCTAAAAATGCCAGTAATGAAGACACAGCAAATGCAGCACTAAAGGTATATTCGTTATAGAGAATCTCAACATGCAACGGCAGTGTATTGGTTTGGCCTCGGATATGTCCTGAAACCACAGAGACGGCACCAAATTCGCCCATTGCACGGGCATTACACAGAATCACACCATAAATCAGACCCCATTTAATATTGGGTAAGGTTACTTTCCAGAAGGTTTGCCAACCTGAAGCTCCAAGAACAATGGCTGCTTCTTCTTCCTCTGTGCCCTGAGCTTCCATCAATGGAATGAGTTCACGAGCAACGAAAGGAACCGTAATAAAAATGGTGGCTAATACAATTGCAGGTACGGCATACAAGATTTTGATGTCATGATCCATTAACCATCCACCCATCCAGCCTTGCGCACCGAATATGAGTACTAGCATTAGACCTGCAATTACAGGAGAAACCGAAAATGGTATATCAATAATAGTGGTCAAAATGGCTTTACCACGGAACTGGAATTTCGCAACCGCCCAAGCTGCTGCAATCCCGAATACCACATTAATTGGGACTGCAATTGCAGCAGTGAGCAAGGTCAGCTTAACTGCCGATAAGGTATCTGAATCAGTTAAAGCATTAATATAAACTGTGAGACCCTGCTTAAACGCCTCAACAAAAACCAGAATCAGAGGAAGGAGTAAACAACTCAAAAAAAAGATTAATGCAACACTGATTAGGCTATAACGAACCCAAGTCGGTTCACGGGTTGCATCTCTGGTTTGTAATTTCAGTGCTAAAGCATTGCTATTGGTATTTAAGCTCATTGTGCAACTCTCCCTGTGCGGCGGCTTGCCCATGCTTGTACCAAGTTAATTAAAAATAAGATCCCGAAAGAGAGGACAAGCATGACTACAGCGATGGTGGTTGCGCCCGCATAATCATATTCTTCTAAACGCGAAATAATCATTAGGGGGGCGATTTCTGTTTTATAGGGCTGGTTACCTGCAATGAAAATGACTGAACCATATTCACCGACCCCACGGGCAAAGGCCAAAGCAAAGCCTGTCAGTAAGGCTGGGAATAAAATTGGCAAAATGATTTTGGTAATGGTTTGCCAACGATTTGCACCTAAGGCAGAAGCGGCTTCTTCCAATTCGGTTTCAATATCACTCAATACAGGTTGTACAGTACGAACCACGAAAGGTAGGCCAATAAAGATCAAGGCTAATGTAATCCCAATGGGGGTATAAGCTACTTCAATCCCTAGCGGTGAAAGATATTGTCCAATCCAGCCTGTTGGTGCGTATAAAGAGGTTAATGCAATACCTGCAACAGCTGTTGGTAGGGCAAATGGCAAGTCCACTAAAGCATCGATAATGCGTTTACCTGGAAAGCTATAGCGAACCAAACACCATGCGAGTAGGAGACCAAATACCACGTTGACCAAAGCGGCGTCAGTGCGGCGCTAAAGCTAAGTTGTAAAGACTTTAAAATTCGTTCTGAAGTTAAGATTTCCCATAAGCCGTCCCATCCAATCCCTAAAGATTTGATAAAGACAGCAGATAAAGGAATAAGCACAATCAAAGACACGTAAGCGAGGGTGAAGCCTAATGAGAGACCAAACCCAGGCAGCACTCGGGAACGCTGCGACATGATATTTCCTCAAAGAGAAATTTTTGCTAAAACAAGCAAATAAATAATGCGAATACTAAAATTACGGAAAGCTGGAGTCAGGCAAATTTCAAATTAAAATTTGCCTGACTCATTCGGACGATGGGTGATATCTTTTTTTCAGGAAGCAAATAGTTCAGGATCTCAGGGAAGGGTCCAAATCCAGATGCGACATTGATATGACCAACCGCACCTAAATTGATAGGAGTTAATTTCCATGCCTGAGCCAATTGCAAGGCATCGACATAACCTAACCAAGGGTCATTTTCACTGATCAGTAAAGTGCTGGGTACATCAATTTTGAGTTGCTGAAAGTACTGTTGGTAGTCCGTCAAGCTATGCCGCGCAAAACCTGCTTCACCAAAACGTGCAGGATTTGCTGGAGCAACCAAAACCAGATTTTTCACTTTTGCTCGGAGTTCAGGGTGTTCAGCAAGCGCTGCGACACTAGTCAAACAACCAAAGCTGTGGGCAACGATTTGCACAGGTGCTGGCGCAACTGAAACCGTTTTGACAAACTGAGCAACCCATTCACTGAGCACAGGACGATCCCAATGTTTCTGTTCAACGCGAGAGCTAGACACGAGTTGCTGTTGTAACCAAGACTGCCAATGTTGTGCTTCGCTACCACCTACACCAGGAACAATTACGGTATGAATCATGTCTATTCTCCTTAGAATCCTTCCCAACCTCCCCCTTTAAGAAAGAGAGAATTGACACGAATTTAGTAACTAAACGAAGATCCGTGTAATTCCTCTCTTTTTAAAGAGGTGAGCTGCGTTTATAGCAGCGCAAGGGAGATTTTTATTTGCCTGTGCTGTTGAGCTTGACGATTTGGTCAAAGATACCGCCATTATCAAAGTGAGTTTTTTGCACTTTGGTCCAGCCACCGAATTCTTGATCAATCGTCACTAATTTTAGGGGTTTGAATACATTGCTATATTTCTTTAATACAGCTGCATTGCGCGGGCGGTAAAAGTTACGTGCCGCAATCTCTTGGCCCGCAGGTGAGTAGAGGTAGTTCAAATAACCACGAGCAATTTGTAAGTTGCCTTTTTTCTCGGCATTTTTTTCTACGACTGCAACAGGTGGTTCAGCAAGAATTGAGAGGGATGGCGTGATAATCTCGAATTTACCCGGCTGTTCACGTACAGCAAGATAAGCTTCATTTTCCCAAGCCAGTAATACGTCACCGATACCGCGTTCAGCAAATGTCGTGGTTGCACCACGAGCACCTGAATCAAGCACTTTGGTTTGCTTATAAATTTGACGGACAAATTCTTGTGCTTTAGCGTCATTACCGCCTTTTTGATGTTTCGCCCATGCCCATGCTGCTAAATAGTTCCAACGTGCTCCACCTGATGTTTTTGGATTTGGTGTGATGATTTCTACACCAGGTTTAACCAGATCACCCCAGTCCTTAATTTGCTTTGGATTGTCTTTACGAACAAGGAATACAATTGTTGAAGTGTATGGCGTAGAGTTGTTTGGTAATTTCTTTTGCCAGTCTGCAGGAAGTAATTTTGCATTTTTAGCAATTTCGTCAATATCCGCTGCAAGTGCAAGCGTAACGACATCTGCATTTAAGCCGTCAATTACCGCGCGCGCTTGTTTACCTGAACCGCCATGAGACTGTTTAAAATCAATGTCTTGTCCTGTACGTTGTTTCCAGAATGTACCAAATTGTTTATTGAAATCTGTATAAAGTTCACGAGTTGGATCATAAGACACATTTAAAAATTCTTGTGCAGCAAATGAAGAAACTGAGAGTAGTGCGGCAATGATGCCAACTTTAACTTGAGATAAACGCATGAAAGACCCCTTAAAAACTAAATCACTGTTTGGAATATGTACGCAGCATAACGTCAGTTTTTTTGCAAAAAAAATAATTAAAATCGAATTTGATATGAAAAAAATGCAATTGCATAAAACAGCTAAGCTTTGCTGAATTATTGATATAGATTTGTTTTTTTTGGCGAAAATTAAATTAACATCCTTGTTTAAAATCAAGTGGTTATTTAGTATTTGTTATCAGGCTCACAGAAAGTGAATAGGTACTTAGGTCATGCAATGTTATAAAAATGGACAATTGATTGATTCCATTCCTTTATTAGATCGAGCTTTTCATTATGGCGATGGTTGTTTTACCACAGCACGTATTTTTCACGGAATTTT
Organism: Acinetobacter sp. NBRC 110496; assembly: GCF_000876115.1. NCBI lineage: Bacteria > Pseudomonadati > Pseudomonadota > Gammaproteobacteria > Moraxellales > Moraxellaceae > Acinetobacter > Acinetobacter sp. NBRC 110496. The sequence goes on along the minus strand of NZ_BBTF01000006.1, from coordinate 114,819 downwards.
TGAACTAAAAGAATTACACTTTGCACGTTTGCAGTTGGCTTGTAAAAATTTAAGCCTTGAGGCTGATCTGAGTTTTATTGAAAGCTCTTTACAGCACTTAGCGCAACAGAATGAACGTCTCAATGGCACCATAAAAGTCGTGATCAGTCGAGGTATCGGAGATCGAGGCTATAGCCTTCCATTACATGCTGCTGATGTATATGTTTGGTATTACCCGCGTGCAACTCAAGTTTTTCAGCCTGAATGGATAGAAAGCGGGATGTTGCATCATGCCTTGGGCTTGAATATGCCACATTTGGTGGGTTTAAAAACCTTGAATAGATTAGAGCAGGTTTTACTCAAGCAAGAAGCGGATCAACATGGTTGGCTGGAAGCGTTGGTGAGTGATGTACAAGGTTATATTGTTGAAGGGGTGAGCAGTAATTGTTTTATTCGTATAAATGACCGATGGATTACGCCTGAACTTCGTTATAATGGCGTCCATGGTGTGATGAGAGCCAGAATCTTATCGAGAATGCAGCAATACCAGATTGAATGTGAGCAGCGATGTATCGATATCAATGAGATTGGGCACATCCAGAATCTATTTTTTTGTAATGCCTTACATCCCATGAAAGCGGTTGTTCGATTCAATGATCGGGCTTTAGAGCAACAACCCTATCTTGATTTATTTGAAACTTTAAAACTTAGCCAGATTGATTAATATGCCAAAGCAGCCTAATTCCAGCAAAAGTAAGAAAAAGCCTAAAGCGAAACCGAAAGCCAGATTTTCTTTTTTTAAAGCCTTTTTAATCGTCGTTATGATTGTGCTATTGGGGAGCTTTGGCGTTGTATGGTCAAGTTTATTTAAAAATTATCCTGTAGAAGGTAAGAAACAGCTTCTGGTGATTTCTTCTGGTGATACGTACTCACGATTTATCGATCGTTTAGCCAAAGAAAATAAAGTGAACTTTCCAATAGTTTTAAAGCTGTATCAGAAGTTTATGATTCATGACACCATGAAAGCAGGTGTCTATGAAGTGACAGCGGGAATGAGTATTCGTCAGGTCATGGATATGTTGGCCGATGCAGATAATGCGCAGATGAATCGTATTTTGGTGATTGAAGGAACGACTTTTTCACAGCTGATCCAGAGTCTGAAAAAAGATCCGAATGTCACTAATACCTTACTTGATCTTCCACACAGTGAGCTATTAAAGCAGTTAGATATTCCATATACACATCTAGAAGGTCTGTTTGCACCAGACACTTACTTCTTTGCCAAAGGTGAAACAGATAAAAAAATCTTAACCGATTTATACCGCCGTCAAATGAAATCGCTGGATGAAGCATGGGCAAAGAAAGCACCGAATTTACCGTACAAGGATAAGTATGAAGCGTTGATCATGGCTTCGATTATCGAGAAAGAAACCAGTTTAGACAGTGAGTTAGAACAGGTTTCAGGCGTATTTGTTCGTCGCTTAAAAATTGGAATGCGTTTGCAAACAGATCCAACCGTGATTTATGGCATGGGTGATAACTATAAAGGCAATATCACCCGTAATGACTTGCGTACCCCAACTGCATATAACACTTATACGATCAATGGTTTACCACCAACACCAATTGCTCTACCAGGCAAAAAAGCCATTGAAGCAGCGATGCATCCTGATGATGCCAAAAATATTTATTTTGTTGCGACAGGTAATGGTGGGCATAAATTTACAGCGTCGTTAGACGATCATAATCGGGCAGTGCAAGAATATTTAACTGTACTACGTTCAAAGAAAAAGCAGGGTGAATAATGTTTATTAGTTTTGAAGGGACGGAAGGTGTAGGCAAGACTACACTGATTCGAAAAATTCATCAGTACTTTGAACAGCAAGGTAAGGAGGTGGTATTGACCCGTGAACCGGGTGGAACACCCTTGGCTGAGCAGATCCGTTCGCTATTATTGGCTGTGAATCATGAAGAGCAAATGAGTCATGATACTGAGCTACTCTTGATTTATGCCGCACGTGCACAGCATTTACAGCAAGTGATTTTACCAGCATTGCAGGCAGGCAAGATTGTGTTGAGTGATCGCTTTACTGATGCCAGCTTTGCGTATCAATGTTCTGGACGTGGTTTGAGTCAGGAAAAGTTGCAACTGTTAAATCAAACCTTTGTCGCGAAAATGCCGAATATTACCTTTTGGCTGGATGCGCCGATTGAGTTGGGGATGACCCGTGCTCGGGAGCGCGGGGCATTGGATCGTTTTGAACAAGAGAAATTGAGTTTCTTTGCTAAAGTTCGTGCGGGTTATGAGACTTTATGGCAAGCAGAGCCTGAACGGATGAAGCGGCTGGATGCAACGCAGAATGCGGATGTTGTGTTTGAAGATGCTTTGCAATATTTGAGATAGGCCTTAAGCAATATCCAGTCCGAAAATAGCCTGATTTTTAGTATTTGAATTCAAGTTGTTATTTGCTATCGAGATCGGCGGCATGGATGCCGCCAAGTTGGGCAGGGGTAACAAGGATGTACCCTCTGTCCAACAAGGGATTTTGATTACTTTGATCCTTCAAAGTAATGTATTGCCCATACAAATAGTATTTAATTATTCTGACTATATAAGGCAGTGACAATTAAAAAATAATTGGTGAATAAATTGAAAGTTATTCATTCACCAACGGCTGTTCCACTTTAAAATTCGGTGGCGTTAACACCGTTTTGCGAATTTCATTGGAGAGTTCAGGATAATCCAGTGTGTAATGCAAACCGCGTGACTCCTTACGCTCCATTGCACAACGTACAATCATTTCTGAAACCAGCACTAGGTTACGCAATTCAATCAAGTTTTTGCTGACGCGATAATCCTGATAATACTCAGTGATTTCATGCTTCAACATTTCAATACGGTGTAAGGCACGCTGTAAACGCTTAGTGGTACGCACAATACCGACATAGTTCCACATGGTCGAACGTAGTTCGTCCCAGTTTTGTAAGATCACCACATCTTCATCAGCATCGGTGACTTGGGTTTCATCCCATGTTGGAACATCAGGGAATTTAAACTCAGTATCAAACTTCTGTTCAATATCTTCTGCTGCACTCATGCCATAAACGAAACATTCGAGCAATGAGTTACTCGCCATACGATTAGCACCATGTAGGCCTGTATAAGAGGTCTCACCAATGGCATACAAGCCATCTAAATCAGTCTGGCTATGTTCATCCACCACCACACCGCCACAGGTATAGTGTGCTGCAGGCACAACAGGGATCATATCTTTGGTGATATCAATACCGAGTTCAAGCAAACGGGCATACAGTGTCGGGAAGTGTTCGGTAATAAATTCGGGTGATTTATGGGTAATGTCTAACCAGACGTGACGAATACCTAAACGCTTGATTTCATGGTCGATGGTACGTGCCACAATATCACGCGGCGCCAGTTCAGCACGTTCATCAAAACGCAGCATAAAACGTTCGCCATCCGGTAAACGTAAATAAGCACCTTCGCCACGCATTGCTTCGGTAATCAGGAAAGAACGGGCTTTGGGGTGATATAAGCAAGTTGGATGGAATTGGTTAAATTCCATATTCGCTACACGACATCCTGCACGATAAGCCATGGCAATCCCGTCGCCTGTTGCGATGTCTGGGTTAGAGGTGTAGAGGTATGCTTTCATCGCACCGCCACAAGCCAAAGCGGTAAAAGGCGCTAAAAAGGTATGAACCTGTTCGTTGGATTCATCTAGAGCATAAAGGCCGATTGAACGATTGGCTTGGTTTTGGTGGCCAAGTTTATGCAAAGTAATTAAATCAATCGCAATATAATTTTCAAAAATCGTAATATTTTTTCGTTCTTTGGCACGTTCAACTAAGGTGGTTGAAATGGCTTTACCTGTGGCATCGGCAGAGTGAATGATGCGACGTTGTGAGTGACCACCTTCACGGGTGAGATGAAGTTGTTCATCTTCATCTAGCGTAAATTGCACACCTTGTTTAAGCAGGAAGTCAACCGAAGGTTTACCGCCTTCAACGGTATGTTTGACTGCATCCAACTCGCAAAGATGACCGCCTGCAATCATAGTGTCATTAATGTGTTGTTGAATAGAATCTGTTTCGTCTAAGACTGCAGCAACACCGCCTTGTGCATAGAAGGTGCTGGCCTCTGTCAATGCCGCCTTGGCTAAAATTGCAATGCTGTAATGACTTGGTAAAGAGAGTGCGAGGCTTAAACCTGCACCACCACTGCCCACAATAATCACATCAAAATGGTGAATTGTTTTTAAATCAGGCATGTCGTCGATCTGCTTCAGTTTTAAACGTTCGCTAATGACACCGCTTTTTGATCAAAAAGGCAAGGGCTAATCTGCCTAGAATTGAATGAATTTTTAGCGAATGCGATTTATTTGCTTATTAATTTTTGCCCCAACTGTATGAATGTGAAAATGATTACGTTTCAGTACATTGTTTTAATCTGTGATTAAGCTCCCCAAGATAAAACCATTCTTAGACAGTGGATCATGGCGTGTTTCTCCATAGTTTATTCACATTTCATCATTCTAGATCGTTGTATGCATTGAAAATATAAACATATTTTTACGAAAAGAATGGTAGGGTTATGCTAAAAACATAGACCTAAACCTTATTTTAATCATCAGTATGTGGGTTCTTGCTTCATGAAAAGTCGCTATTTACAACAAGGAATGTATGCTGCGGTATTTACGATAGCAGCATCTCAAGTCAATGCTGCATCGCCAGTAGATTTTTCAAATCTGGTTGAGCAGGTCAGCCCTGCAGTTGTGAGTGTCAATGTTGTCAAGAAAATGACTCAGGAAGAGTTATTGCAACAACAAGTCCCTGAAATTTTACGGCGCTTTTTTGGCAATCAAGTGATTATCCCACAACAGCAAGGGCCTCAAGAAAAAACTGGCTATGGCAGTGCGTTTTTTATTGGTAAGGACGGTTATTTATTAACGAATCGTCATGTGGTTGAAAATGCTTCCCGTATCAGTATTATCCTGAATGACCGTCGGGAGCTTGATGCGACACTTGTGGGAAGTGACGAGCGTACCGATATTGCGCTACTCAAAGTCACTGGAAATAACTTTCCAGAGTTAAAAATTGGTAATGTCGATCAACTCCGTGTGGGTGAACCTGTATTGGCAATTGGTTCACCATTTGGTTTTGACTACTCTGCTTCAGCGGGGATTGTCAGTGCGAAATCACGTAATATGAGTGGTGAAACGTCTGTTCCCTTCATTCAAACTGACGCTGCGCTGAATCCGGGTAACTCAGGTGGTCCATTGTTCAACCAACGTGGTGAAGTCGTTGGGGTGAATTCACGTATCTTCAGTGGTACGGGTGGCTATATGGGCTTATCCTTCTCAATTCCGATCGATGTGGCGATGGATGTTGTACAGCAGTTGAAAACAACAGGTAAGGTGACTCGCTCATATCTTGGTATTATGATGCAGGATATTGATCGTAATCTGGCTGAAGCCTATAAATTACCGAAACCAGAAGGTTCACTGATTACTCAGGTTGCACCGAAATCGCCAGCTGAAAAAGCAGGTCTAAAATCGGGTGATGTGATTTTGAAAGCCAATGGTGCTCCAATTTCACGTACTAGCGATTTACTTTATTCCCTTAACCGTATTGCGCCAAATCAAACGGTTCAGTTAGAAATTCTGCGTGATGATAAAACACGTACGATCTCAGCAACATTGGGTACTGCGCCAGATGATACGGCTGCGGATGCTGAGAAAAATAACCCGACTAGTGGTTTGGGTATGAGTATTCGTGATTTAAGCGCAACTGAACAAGCGCGCTTAGATGTGCGTGGTGGTATCTTAATTCAAGATGTGAAGCGTGGCGGTACGGCTTCATTATCCAATCTGGTTGCTGGTGATGTGATTGTACAAGTGAATGGTACAGCAATTACCAATAGCCAGCAGTTTGCAAGAACGGTTTCGGCCTTGCCGAAGAATAGTGTTGCGCGTGTAACGATTATTCGCCAAGGTCAACGTGCAATCCTTGGGTTGCGTTTACCTTAAGATTTAAATTTTATTGAATACTACTTAAATAAAAACCACTCTAGAATTAGGGTGGTTTTTATTTTGAAATCCTGTTGTGTTTAGACTAGTGTAGCTAGCGAAACGTTGGTCGTGATGAAATACGCAAAATTATGAGTACGATTTTTGATTTAAAAATACAAGTTCAGCCTAAACATATTGATGTATTGGGGCATGTCAATAACGTCATGTATATCCAGTGGATGCAAGATGTTGCTTCAGCGCATATCGAGACTTTGGGTTTAGGTCTAGCTCAATATCTAGATCTGAAACATGCCATGGTGGCAGTTGAACATCATGTGCAATATCGTAAGGCAGCACTGGAAGGTGAGGAAGTCATTTTACGGACATGGCTGGATGATATTAATGCCCTCTATTCATTCCGCCAGTATGCGTTCTATCGTCCTAAAGATCAGAGTATTGTATTTGTTGGTAATACCAAATGGGCCTGTATTGAAATCGAAACAGGTCGACCAAAACGAATGTCACCGAGTTTTACCCAAGCTTATCAGCCGATTGCTGTGGATTTAGATCCAATGGATTTCTCTATTTCATATGAAGCAGTTTGATTGACTTAAATGTGAGTAAATTGTTCAGTCTTCGCAATGAAAGCTTTTATTATTTTGAATACTTTGAAAAGCTGTTCTGTTATAATCCCGAGCAATTTTATTAAACCATTTGGCTCATTACTTTTCTTAAGTATAGAGCGTTCTATTTTTCTTAAGGTAACCCATGGCGCAAGCTAAAAAATCCGTAGATATCAAAAATATACGCAATTTCTCGATCATTGCTCATATTGACCATGGTAAGTCGACTTTGGCTGACCGTTTTATTCAAATGTGCGGTGGCTTACAAGATCGTGAGATGCAAGCTCAAGTATTAGACTCTATGGAGCTTGAGCGTGAACGTGGGATTACCATTAAGGCTGCATCGGTAACCTTGTACTACACGCATCCAAATGGCCAAGAATATCAGTTGAATTTTATTGATACTCCAGGGCACGTTGACTTCTCTTATGAAGTATCACGTTCTTTAGCAGCCTGTGAAGGTGCATTGTTGGTCGTAGATGCTGCGCAAGGTGTTGAAGCACAGTCTGTCGCAAACTGCTATACCGCAATTGAGCAAGGTCTGGAAGTTTTACCGATCTTAAACAAGATTGATTTACCGCAAGCAGAACCAGAGCGTGTAATTCACGAAATTGAAGAAATTATCGGAATTGAAGCGACTGATGCGCCAACGTGTTCAGCAAAAACAGGTTTGGGGGTTGAGGGTGTTTTAGAGCGTTTGGTAGATGTGATTCCTGCACCAGAAGGTGATCGTGATGCGCCTTTACAAGCATTGATTATCGACTCATGGTTCGATAATTACCTTGGGGTTGTATCGTTGGTTCGTATCAAACAAGGTCGTATCCGTAAGGGCGACAAGATGTTGGTGAAATCGACAGGCCAAACACATCCAGTAACTTCAGTGGGAGTATTCAATCCGAAGCATACCGAAACTGACATCCTTGAAGCGGGTGAAGTGGGCTTCGTGATTGCAGGGATTAAAGATATTTTTGGTGCGCCAGTGGGGGATACGATTACCCTTGCAGCAACACCAGAAGTTACAACTTTACCAGGTTTTAAAAAGGTTAAGCCACAGGTCTATGCGGGTCTGTTCCCGATTGATTCAAGTGACTTTGAGCCGTTCCGTGAAGCGCTGCAAAAATTACAGATCAATGACTCGGCTTTATTTTTCGAACCTGAAAGTTCGGATGCATTGGGCTTTGGTTTCCGTTGTGGCTTCTTGGGCATGCTGCACATGGAAATCGTACAAGAGCGATTAGAACGTGAATACGATCTTGATCTGATCAGTTCTGCGCCAACCGTTATTTATGAAGCATTGACCAAGAAGGGCGATATTATTTATATCGACAGTCCTTCAAAAATGCCAGATGGTTCAACAGTTGAAGATCTACGTGAACCAATTGCTGAATGTCATATTCTGGTGCCGCAAGAATATCTGGGTAATGTCATGACTTTGTGTATTGAGCGCCGTGGCGTGCAAAAAGATATGAAGTTCTTGGGTAATCAAGTGTCAATTACTTTTGAAATTCCAATGGCAGAAGTGGTCATGGATTTCTTTGATAAATTAAAATCGTGTTCACGTGGTTTTGCATCATTAGACTATAACTTTGTACGTTTTGAGAGTTCAGCTCTGGTTAAGGTTGATGTTCTAATCAATAGCGAAAAGGTCGATGCCTTGGCAATGATCTGTCACCGTCAAGATGCGCGCCATCGTGGTATCGCATTGGTTGAGAAGATGAAAGATCTTATCCCTCGCCAAATGTATGATGTTGCGATTCAGGCGGCGATTGGTGCGCAAATTATTGCCCGTTCTACCGTGAAAGCCATGCGTAAAAACGTATTGGCAAAATGTTATGGCGGTGATGTCTCACGTAAGAAGAAACTTCTCGCGAAGCAGAAAGAAGGTAAGAAGCGTATGAAGCAAGTGGGAAGTGTCGAGATCCCACAAGAGGCTTTCTTAGCTGTATTGAAAGTTGATCGATAAAGAAACATGAGGCTGGGGAGGCATACTGCTTTACCCAGTCGAACGACGAGCAGTGAAACTGCAAGAGAGGGTTTGTGGATTTTGATTTTAACTTGATTCTGGTACCAGCAACACTAATTTTCTTTTTGGTGTGGTTACTGGATAAGTTGGTATTGAAACAGCGTGCAACACGAGGGCGTAATCAAGAGAATTTTGTCATTACATGGGCATATGACTTTTGGCCTGTGTTAGCTGTTGTGCTGGTGCTACGTTCTTTCTTATATGAACCATTTAATATTCCATCAGATTCTATGGTTCCGACCTTAGAAACGGGTGATTTTATCTTGGTGAATAAGTTTGATTATGGTGTGCGTTTACCCATCGTGAACGCTAAAATCATTGATGTTAGTGAGCCAAAACGTGGAGAAGTGATCGTATTCCGTTATCCGCCACAACCAACGATTAGCTATATTAAACGCGTAGTTGGTGTGCCTGGTGACCATGTTCAATTCAGAAATGGGCAATTAATTATTAATGGTCAGCAAGTCGCAAAGGTAGAGACACAATACTCGCGTGAGAAAGACCAGCAAGATACGCCAACTGCACTTTACTTTAAAGAAACCTTAGGTGAGCATCAGCATTTAGTCCGTTACTTGGAAGGGCGAAATCCTTTGGTTGAGCAATTCCAGTTTGCACAATTGCGAGGTGCTGAAGCATTAATCCCATTTGTGGCCAAAGAAAATGATGTGTTTATTCAAAGTAATGGTCAAGATTGGGAAGTGACTGTACCAAAAGGGCAATACTTTGCCATGGGTGATAACCGTGATCAAAGTGCAGACAGTCGTTTCTGGGGCTTTGTACCTGAGGCGAATTTAACAGGTCGAGCTTTTTATGTATGGATGCATAAAGAACCTGGTTTTAATCTTCCAAGTTTTAACCGAAATGGTAAGATTGACTAATAAAAATAGATAGGAAATAGATAGATGCGTAAATCTCAACAAGGGACTTCGTATATTGCAATTTTATTTGGGGTGGTTTTATTTGCAGTTGCTGTTAAGGCAGCAATTGCGATTTGGCCAGCATACTGGGACGATAAACTGATTAATACTCAGATTGAGGGCTTATTAAAAGATAGCCCTCCGAATACTACGCCAAGTAAGTTCGCGTCTCAGATGGATCAGCGTTTTGATATGAACGGGATTCGTGATCTGCGTTTTAAAGATATTGCGCAAGTGACTTATAAAGATGATCTTGTGGTGATGAAGAAGTATGAAATACGTAAGCCTTTCATGCTGAATATCAGTTTAGTTATGACCTTTGAGAAGACTTTTGACCAAAAATCTGCAAAACAAGCTCAATGATACACGGCTGCAAGGGCGCATAGGTCACCAGTTTAAACAGTTTGACTTGTTAAAGCTGGCTTTGACCCATCGCTCGGTTAGCCATAAACATAATTATGAACGCCTAGAGTTTCTAGGCGATTCATTATTAGGGATGATCGTCGCAAATTATTTGTACAATGCCTATCCATTGGAAAATGAAGGTCGTTTAACGCGAATGCGTGCGACTTTGGTTCGACAGGAAGCGTTGGGAAAAATCGCAAATGATTTGCAATTAAGCCGGTCATTAATTTTAAGCACAGGCGAGTTAAAATCTGGTGGACATCACCGAGAGTCGATTTTGGCGGATACCGTAGAAGCCATTATTGGTGCTATTTATTTAGACAGTAATGATCTCAACTTGCTGGAACGCATTGTGCTAAAATGGTATGAACCATATCTGGATCATATCGAACCGACAGATCAACTGAAAGACCCGAAATCACGTTTGCAAGAGTATTTACAAGCACGTAAAAAACCTCTCCCAGTTTACGAGGTTGTAGATATTCAAGGTGATGCCCCGAACCAACATTTCAAAGTGGAATGTGATGTAACGGGATTGCCAAAAATTATAGGCGAGGGCTCAAGTCGTCGTTTTGCCGAACAAACGGCAGCGGCAGAGATTTTAAAATTATTGGAGCAATAACCTGATGTCTCAATCAAATGAAAATAAGCCAGAAGCAATTGAACAGCAAGATGGCAATAACTTAATTGATCAATTTTTTAGTTCTCAAGGAACTACCATTCCTTCAGATTTCAAAAGCGGTTTTGTTGCTATTGTCGGTCGCCCAAACGTAGGTAAATCTACGTTGATGAATCATTTACTGGGTCAAAAGTTATCGATTACTTCACGTAAGCCACAAACTACGCGTCACAAGATTGTGGGAATTGATTCACGCGAGAAATCTCAGGCAGTATTTGTTGATACGCCAGGGATGCACAAAAAAGAAGTACGTGCCATCAATAAGATGATGAACCGTGCTGCGCACTCAGCATTGCGTGATGTGAACTTGGTTTTATTTGTGGTGGATGCACAGAAGTGGACTCAAAACGATGAATTGGTTTTGGAAAAACTTAAAAATGCAGAAATGCCTGTTATTCTTGTGATCAATAAGTTAGATACTTTTGAAAATAAAAATGAAGCTTTACCACTGATTCGCGAGCGTGCAAAGTTAATGAACTTTGCTGAGATTGTTCCTGTTTCTGCACTACGTGGAGCGAATCTGGAACACCTGCGCGATACCATTGAGAAATATTTGCCGTATCAGCCGCCTTTGTATTCATTAGATCAGATTACCGATCGCTCTGAACGTTTCCTTGCGAGTGAAATCATTCGCGAGAAAATCATGCGTCAGTTGGGTGAAGAGCTTCCATATGATTTGACCGTACAAATCGAATCATTTAAAACTGAAGAAGCGACTGTGAACGAAAAAACAGGTCGTTTAAAACCACCTTGTACTTATATTGATGCAACGATTTTTGTAGAACGCCAAGGTCAAAAAGCGATTGTGATTGGTGACAAAGGTGCGAAGTTGAAAAGTATTGGAATGGATGCACGTGCAGACATGGAAAAAATGTTTGAACAGAAAATCATGCTTACACTTTGGGTGAAAGTCAAAGGTGGTTGGTCTGATGATGAGCGTGCTTTAAAAAGCTTGGGTTATAGCGATATTTAAAAGGATTCGGAATGATTAAAGCACTCATGGTTTTATCCTGCATCTTTTTGTTACAAGGATGTATTACTAAAGTTGTTACCGTCCCGGTCAAAGTGGCTTATAAGACCACGAAAGGGGTCGTAAAGGGAACAGCTGCGGTTGTGGGTGCTGTAATCCCAGACGGTGATGATAAAAAGGATGAAAAAGAAAAGGACTAGTATCGTTCTATGATGCGTAATGAAGTCCTGCATGGCTATTTGATTCATCATCGTAAATATCGTGAAAAAAGCCATATTGTGCATTTATACACACAAGAGTTTGGTCGGGTGGATGGAATTTTAAGACAAATTCCACCACCGCAATATCAGCCGATTCGTTTGCAGGCTACAGGAAAATCTGAACTGAAGAATTTCACCAAACTTGAAATTCTGAATCAGCCTGTGTTTTTTCATGGTGATGCTTTTTTTGCCGGTTTTTATTTAAATGAAATTTTATTGCGATTATGTCCTCTAGAAGAGGCCATGCCACAAAGCTTTGAACAATATCAATTGATATTATTACAATTACAGCAATTGGCTTCTCATGAGCAAGCGGCTTTATTTTTGCGGCAAATATTACGTCAGTTTGAGCATGTTTTGCTGCAAGAATTAGGTTATGCAATTGATTTTTCAGTGGATGCAAATCAGCAGGAAATCTTGCCGTTTCGGTACTATCAATTTCAGCTCAATGACGGTTTTTTACCAGTTTCACAAGCTTCGCGCTCTTCGCTTGCAGGGGCTTTGATTGCATCAATGCAATGTTATGAAGATGGTCAGAATTTTTCTCCCGAACAACTGCAATTATTAGGTAAACTATATCGCCAAATGATTAGCTCATTGTTAGGTGATCGGCCGTTGAAAAGCCGTCAACTCTGGATTCAAAATACGCAAACTTGATTTCTTTGATGCATTGATGATGTAAACAAAGAGATAAACGATAGGATATTTTTTATGGCTGCAATCTTAGGTGTAAACATTGATCATGTTGCGACGTTAAGACAGGCACGTGGTACAACTTACCCTGATCCTGTTCAGGCTGCTTTGGTTTGTGAAGAAGCGGGTGCTGAAGGGATTACTTTGCATTTACGTGAAGATCGCCGCCATATACAAGATGATGATGTACGTCGTATGCGTCCATTATTAAAAACACGAATGAATCTCGAATTGGCCGTGACGGATGAAATGGTTGAATTTGCCAAAGAGATACAGCCACAACATGTTTGTTTCGTGCCTGAGCGTCGTCAGGAAGTCACCACGGAAGGTGGTTTGGACGTGGTTGGTCATTTTGAAAAGGTCAAGGCTGCAACTGAAGCGCTCAAAGCGATTGGTAGTGATGTTTCTTTATTTATTGATGCAGATTTGGCTCAGATTGATGCCGCTGTGGCATGTGGTGCGCCGACCATTGAAATCCATACGGGCGCTTATGCTGATGCCGAGACAGATGAGCAGCAAAAAGCTGAATTGGCGCGTATTATCAAAGGTGTAGAATATGCTGCCGCTAAAGGTTTGGTGGTGAATGCTGGTCATGGTTTGAATTTGGACAATGTTGCTGCGATTGCTGCGATTCCACAAATTCATGAATTAAATATTGGTCATTCGATCATTGCAGATAGCGTATTTGTTGGTTTGACTCAAGCAGTAAAAGATATGAAAGCAGCAATTCAGGCTGCTGCGAGATAAGTTGATGAGTAGTGTAAATTATGATGAGTTGATGCAACCTGTCATCGCATTTTTGGGTTGTATGACTCCTCAGGCATGGTTGGATGAAGCCATTAATAATCTGGACATCTTAATGCAAGACCATGCCAACTGTGAGAAAAAAGCGGCGAGTACAGCAATGAACTTGATGTTCCGCTATAGTTTCTTTACAGACCTGCAAGTGAAATTGGCGCAATTGGTGCGTGAAGAAATGCTGCATTATGAGCAGGTTTTGGAATTCATGAACAAACGCGGCCAAGAGTGGAAGGGTTTGAGTGCAGGGCGCTATGCAGGTGGATTACGTAAAGAAATCCGTACTTATGAGCCTGAGGCTCTAATTGATGTGATGATTATTGGTGCATTTGTCGAAGCACGCTCGTGTGAGCGTTTCTATGCGTTGGCACCGATTGTGGATGATGAGCTGGGGCGCTACTACCGCTATTTACTGAAGTCTGAATCTCGTCATTTTGAGGACTATCTGGCTTTAGCTTTAGATGTTGCAAAAACGGCGAAACTTAAAGATCCAGAAGAGACGATCCAGCAACGTATTGAGCATATTCGTGAGGTGGAAAAAAATCTGATTTTAACTCCAGACAATACCTTCCGTTTCCACAGTGGTGTACCTGCAAAAGTTGCAGCTTAATTTACGATAAAAAGGACTCTGTGTCTCAGAGGTCTTTTTTATTGGCTTATATTTTTATTGGGAATAAAAAAAGCCCTGATCAATGATCAGGGCTTTTTAGAATCTTGGCTCTCCCACCTGGGCTCGAACCAGGGACCTGCGGATTAACAGTCCGTCGCTCTACCGACTGAGCTATGGGAGAATAGTAGATTGGCTCTCCAACCTGGGCTCGAACCAGGGACCTGCGGATTAACAGTCCGTCGCTCTACCGACTGAGCTATTGGAGAATCTGATGCGCATTTTAGGCATGAAAAGCGGATGCGTCAACAACAATAGTAAAGAAAATTAATCGTTTGCTTGATTAATAAGCTTTTCTGGCGAAACTAAAGTAAACTTGTTTAAAAATAACCTTATTTACTTAAAAATTAATCAGTTATTGTGCAGCTCCTTAAATTTGGCAAGTGCATCAATTCGATACTGAATCAGCATTTCACCAATTTCTGGACCTGTGACATGATCTGGTAAATCCTGAGCACGAATATTGCGCACAATTTCCATTGCATCTAAAACAAACTGTGCCTGAGGATAAGGACGCTGCTCTAAACCTAAACGGCCCTTGGCATCGCATTCACAGGCTTGTACAAAGGCGACAACTTTCTCGGGACGACGTAGTACATCTAAGCGCTGTAATAGCCGCCATAACGTGCCTGGTTTAAGGTTTTTGATTTGGTGGCATTTCAGATGCTCTTTGCAGACGATCAGCGCCAAATTTTTTAAATGTGTAGGAACTCTTAAGCGGTCACAGAGCACGGTCACAGGCTGGATACCACGCTCTTCATGCATAATGTGCCGTGGGAGTTCATCTACAGGGGTAAGTGCTTTACCTAGATCATGAACCAGTACTGCAAAACGGACATCCAATGCATATTTTGCTAAACAAGCTTGTTTGAGCGCCATCAATGTATGAATACCACAGTCGATTTCAGGATGATATTCTGGACGTTGCGGTACACCAAAAAGGGCATCAATCTCGGGGAATAAAATCTTTAAGGCGTGACAATCTCTTAAGGTTTGGAAGTAAATATCGGCGTGATCTTCCAGTAAAGCACGAGACGTTTCTTTCCAGACGCGTTCAGGCGTTAAGGCATTTAGCTCGCCAGATTGAGCAATATCTTGCATCAATTGTAGCGTTTCATCCGCAATTTTAAAGCCATAGGCTGCATAACGGGCAGCAAAACGAGCCACACGAAGAACACGTAAAGGATCTTCAGTAAATGCATCCGAAACATGACGCAGAATTTTCTGCTCTAAATCTTGTTGTCCGCCATAAGGATCATAAATGTTACCTGCTTCATCCATGGCCATAGCATTAATCGTCAAGTCACGACGAATCAGATCTTCTTCTAGTTTAACAGTCGTGTCCGTGAAAAATTGAAACCCATGATAACCAATGCCTGACTTACGCTCCGTGCGTGCAAGTGCATATTCTTCTTTTGTCATAGGATGTAGGAATACCGGGAAGTCTTTTCCCACGGGTTGATAACCTTCGGCAAGTAATTGCTCGGGCGTTGCTCCAACCACCACATAATCTTTTTCGTGATAGGGGTGGCCGAGTAAATGATCCCGAACAGCACCGCCTACTAAATAAACTTGCATGAAAAAACCTCTATTCTTCACACAATCATGCTACAGAATAGAGGTTTTCTCAAGAGTTAAGCGAAGCTTTTCAAGAAAAGCAGAGCTTAAATAGATTTAGTTTTGACTTTGCTGAATTTCCGCAACCGTTAAAGCTGTCATATTCACCAAGCGACGCGTTGTTGCTGTAGGTGTAAGAATATGAACAGGTTTTGCAGCACCTAATAAGATAGGGCCAATGGTTACATTATTACCAGAAGTTGCTTTTAACAAGTTGAATGAAATATTTGCTGAATCAAGATTTGGCATAATCAACAAGTTTGCAGAACCTTTGAAACGTGAATTTGGAAATGCAAAATGACGGATGTTTTCATCTAGGGCTGCATCACCGTGCATTTCGCCTTCGACTTCAAGTTCAGGTGCTTGTTCAGACAGTAAACGATAAACTTCACGCATTTTTTGAGCGCTTGGATCCGTTTGGTCACTACCAAAGCTTGAGTGAGAAAGTAGGGCAACACGTGGTGTAATACCAAAACGACGGACTTCTTCTGCTGCTAAAATGGTCATTTCAGCGAGCTGAGCAGCAGTTGGATTGGTGTTGACATACGTATCTGCAATAAATAGATTGCGATCTTCAAGCATCAATGCATTCAAGGTAAAGAATGTACTGCGACCTTCTTTTAAACCAATGACATTTTTCACGAAATCTAAGTGAATGTCATAGCTTGAATAGGTACCACATAACATACCGTCTGCTTTGCCAAGTTTAACTAGCATCGCTGCGATTAAAGTAGAGCGACGACGTGCTTCACGTTGTGCATATTCAACAGTGACACCTTTGCGCTGCATGATTTGATGGTATTCTTTCCAGAAATCATCATATAAAGGATTTTTTTCCTGATCGACGATCTCAATGTTCACACCATGCTGTAAACGTAAACCTAGCTTTCTGATGTTATCTTCAATGACTGCGGTACGACCAATCAGAATTGGTTTCGCTAAGCCTTCATCGACAACAATCTGAACAGCACGTAATACACGTTGATCTTCGCCCTCAGCATAAGCAATACGCTTTGGATCTGTTTTTGCTTGAGAGAAAATTGGCTTCATCAGGAATGCTGAGTTATAAACAAACTCAGAAAGTCGTTGGCGATATGCCGAAAAATCTTCAATTGGACGTGTGGCTACACCAGAGTCCATTGCTGCTTTTGCTACTGCCGGTGCAATTTCTAAAATCAATCGCTGATCAAGTGGACGAGGGATTAAATAGTCACGACCAAATGAAGCTGATTTTTCACCATAGGTTGCTGCATCTGCTTCAACATGTGCCATACGTGCAATAGCATGTACACAAGCAATTTTCATTTCTTCATTAATGGTGGTTGCACCTACATCAAGAGCACCACGGAAGATATAAGGGAAGCAAAGCGCATTGTTGACTTGGTTAGGATAGTCTGAGCGGCCTGTTGCCATGATGGCATCTGGACGTACTTCATGCGCATGTTCAGGCAAGATCTCAGGATCTGGGTTTGCGAGAGCAAAAATAATTGGATTTTCAGCCATTTCCTTAACCATTTCTTTGGTTAGGATGCCGGCTGCTGACAGCCCTAGGAACATGTCTGCACCAGCCATCACTTCATGGAGTTGGCTTGCTTGAATGTCTTGCACATAACGTTTTTTAGACTCATCCAATCCTTCACGAGAGGTGGTGAGAAGGCCGCGAGAGTCGGCAACAACGATATTGGCTTTATTTACACCTAAAGCACAAAGTAAATCTAAACAAGAAAGGGCAGCAGCGCCTGCGCCTGATGCAACGATTTTAATTTCATCAATCTTTTTATTGACCAGTTGCAAAGCATTGAGCAACGCAGAACCAACAATAATACTGGTACCATGTTGGTCATCATGGAAGACTGGAATTTTCATGCGCTCGCGAAGTTTCTTTTCAATGTAGAAACATTCTGGCGCTTTGATATCTTCAAGGTTAATACCACCAAATGTTGGTTCTAATGCAGCAACGATGTCCACGATTTTGTCTGGATCATTTTCATCAATTTCGATATCGAATACATCAACACCAGCAAACTTCTTGAACAGAACGCCTTTACCTTCCATTACAGGTTTAGATGCGAGTGGACCAATATTTCCTAAACCAAGCACGGCTGTACCATTACTCACAACCGCGACCAGATTTCCGCGTGCTGTATACTTTGCAGCGGCAGAAGGGTCTCGTTCGATTTCCAAACATGGAGCTGCAACGCCTGGAGAATATGCAAGCGCTAAATCTCGTTGGTTAACGAGCTGCTTGCTAGGTGTCACACTGATTTTTCCTGGTGTTGGAAATTCATGGTAATACAAAGCGGCTTGTTTTAAAGATTGATCGTCCATCTGAGTCTCGTTTGTTCCGATAATAATCAGACATCTAGCTGTCTAATTACGATATTAAGATAAGTGCACAAGAATATAGCACTAGTTCATGCTTTCGCCCAGTCAAAAAAGCTTATTTTCACTGAACCGTATGCTTATTGACTGGCGAGTTTGAAGGAAAAATAAATAGCTCAAAAGCTTAAAATTCATGTTTAAATGGAAGGTCTAGCCGTTGACTGCTGCATTTGTTTTTGCAGATATTCAGTTGCATGAGCTGGGCTTAGTGGTTGCGAAAATAGATAACCCTGTAATATGTCGCAATTTTGTCGTTTTAAATACTCATATTGTTGCTCTGTCTCAACACCTTCTGCTACAACTTTTAGGCCAATGGTCTTGCCCATTGCAATCATGGCATTAACGATTGCATCTTGTTTAGGGTTACCAATTTTTGAGATAAAAGCACGGTCAATTTTCAAAATATCAATTGGATATTCGGTGAGGTAGGCGAGTGAAGAATAGCCCGTGCCGAAGTCATCCAGCGCAATTGAAATTTGACGTTCTTTAATGGCGAGTAATACCGTTTTGACACTTTCAGTATTTTCAATGAATGCTGATTCGGTAATTTCTAATTCAAGATTTTTGCCTGAAATTGCATAACTGTTTAATACTGTATCAATGTCATGCAACAGTTGGCCGCGCAAAATTTGCTGTGCCACAATATTGACGGCAATATTGATATTGTTAAAACCAAGCTGTTGCCATGTCTGTAATTGCTTGGCTGCTTCATGTAAAACGAATTGTCCAATATCTGAAATCAAACTGGTACTTTCAGCTAAAGGAATAAAAATGCTTGGCATGATGAGCCCTTTGGTTGGATGTTTCCATCGAATCAAGGCTTCAAAGCTATTAATTTGATTATCTTGTGCATTAATTTTAGGTTGATAGTAAACCACCAATTCATTGTTCTGGATAGCTTTTCTAAGATCAAGCTCCAAGTCTGTATATTTGGCAACGAAATTGGCACGCTCATTGGAATAATAACGAATGGTATTGCCACCTAAACGTTTTGCTTCGGTTAATGCCTGTTCTGCATGTGTATTTAAGTTATCAACTTGGCGGCCATGCTCTGGGTAAATCGCGACTCCGATTGAAATACTGACTAAATGTTCTTGATCGGCGAGATAGAAGGGTTTGCTAAATGCTTCAACAATGTTGTTGCAGAGTTGATGAATTGGCGGATGTAACGGAGACATCTCATAGATAATTGCGAAGTCGTCTGCACTTAAATGCGCAACTAACAGTGCATCAATATTGCTAATGCGTAAGCGTTGCGCTACTTCTTTCAATAATTCATTCCCAGCTTGATTGCTGATGATTTCATTCAATGCCCGGAAGCGATCAATGTTGAGGCGGATGACAGCCAAGTGCTGAATTGATGTTTCATTGATTAAATATTGATGTAACTGCTGTTGGTAATAAAAACGATTCGGCAGATCGGTGAGCGTATCGTAATTGGTCAGATAAGATAAGCGTTGTTCTTGATGTTTACGCTCAGTTTGATCCGAAACAATACCAATATAATTGATCACCCGATCTTGCTCATCTTTCACTGCGTTAATATGCATCCATAAAAAACATGATTTTTCAGAACTATAGGTTTCTTGGAACTCGCCTTCATATTCTTGTTCTGCTCGAAGTGTGTCGAGTATGGATAAGTGAAAATTATGATGATGTTGTTTATTCTGTTTGGTAATTTCAAATAGATGTTTATCCACGATGTCTTGTTTATCAAGACCTGTGAGTTGCTCATATTTAGGATTTACTTCAACATAATTGAATTTCTCATCTAATATGAAAATACCTTCGGAGGCTTGTTCAAACACACTGGCAGCAAGTTTTAAACGCTCCTGATCTCTTTTTTCCTGATTGATATCACGATGGATACCGACCATACGTAATGGCGTATTGTCTTTTGGATCTCTTAGAATGACCTGGCCGACATCATGTATCCAAGACCATTCACCATTATGACGTTTGATTCTGAAGGTTTCTTCATAACGTTTAGTCTGACCACATAGATGATGATAAAGGGTATTTTTGACACGCTCGAGATCATCGGGATGGATGATTTTATGCAGCAGAGTATAATGGTTCTCAGAGTTACGTGTGACTGACTGGCTATGTGCATTGGTCACGCCAACAGTATGATTTTCAAGATTCCAATCCCAAGGGCGAATGCCCGCAGTTTCATGTGCAAAGCTCAAGTTTTGACGATGCTCTTGTAAGCTTTCATTCATCTGAGTCAGATCAAACGTACGCTCACGAACTTTTTGCTCTAAGAGATGATTATTAAATTGTAGTTGGGCTTCAATATCTTTAGATTTATTCACTTCACGTTGCAATTGTTGGCAAAGTTCTTCAGTCCATTGGTTGTGCTGCTCGGCGACATTAATCAATTGCTTGTTTTTATCCAGTACCAAGGCCAAACGTTTATGAATTTTAAACGTGGCTTGAGCACATAGAACTGTAGCAAAAAATGAAGAGTAATAAGCTAGATAGAAAAGGGTATGATCATGATCTTGGTGTAGCAGTTGAGAAACGATTAATGGTGTAATACTTGGAATAAAAAATAAAAAGAAATAACGAATATGCTGAGTTAAAAAAGTCAGTGCAATAATATGCGATGCTGTGAGTAGTAAAGCAGTAAGTGTTAAAACATGTGATCCAATTAAATGAGGAACATCAGTCACTAAGTAGTGGTTAATGACAATGGTATTCACACCAATCAGTAAACCAGTCAGGAAACAGACGGTCTGAAAAATAATATTGGTTTTACTACTATACTGAATTGAGGCGTTACGTTTTAATAAAAAATGACAAAGACCGAAAAAACTAAACAAAATGATGAGCGTAATACTCATCCAGGTTGTGAAAATATTAGATTCAAAAGAATAAAAAATACCAAAGAGTGTATAATCTAACAGGCAAATACAAAACACGCTTAATACAAATAAGCGGACATGATTTGGATAATTGATTTGATCTGTATAGATAAACTGTGGCAAATTTTTTTCCTGAGCTGCTAACATACAAAGAATAATCCTTTTCGTTTTTTATCTATATTTACAGTCTTTGTTTTTTTGTAAACAGAACAGCATTTTATTTTAAATTCATGTCAATCATAACTGAATTTAGGCTCTGTTATTTCAACGAAAAATGATAATTCAAGATAGATAAAGCAACTACAGGTGCTGTTTCTGTTCTTAACACACGGTCTCCGATACACCAGTTTTTAAATTGATGTTGATTTGCAGTAGTAATTTCTGCTTCACTGAGCCCGCCTTCAGGGCCAATCAACAATGCGATATCTGGACTGCTGTCAAGCAGTACATTGGCTTGATCTTTGTTGGGTGCAAGGACAAAGCGTGATGCAGGTAATTCAGAATTGACCCAATCATTTAAAGCGATCGGGGCAAGAATTTCAGGGACTCGGTTCAGACCACACTGTTCACATGCTGCAATTGCAACAGACTGCCAATGATCGATTTTCTTTTGATCACGATCGTATTTTAATCGCATTTCACAGCGTTCGCTGGTGAGTAGCTGAATCGTTGTAACACCGAGCTCAGTTGCTTTCTGGATCGCATAATCCATGCGATCACCTTTGCTCATCACTTGCCCTAGAATAACTTGAAAAGGTGCTGTGCGATCGGCTGCACCAAACTGATCCACTGAAACAAAAGCATTTTTCTTATTGATTTCAGTGAGTGTGACTATATATTCACCACCTTTTCCATTGAAAAAGATGGCTTGTTCTTGTTCTTTTGCACGGAGTACACGGACCCAATGGTGAAATACCGATTCAGTTAATTCAATGGTATTGCCAGTGTGTAATTCAGTTTCGATATAAAAACGATTCATGCTTGGGTCGTGCTCGTACAAATTAGTTTAAACCAAGATCAACAACGAGTTGTCGAGTCGGCTCTGTTTGATTCATTGAATAGAAATGCAGGGTAGGTGCGCCACCCGCAATCAAGCGTTCACAAAGCTTCACAATCACTTCATGACCAAAAGCTTTGATGCTCTCGCTGTCATCGCCATAAGCTGCCAGTTGCTTACGGATCCAACGCGGAATTTCTGCACCAGTGCCATCGGCAAAGCGGATCAGGTTACTTGCGTTGGTGATCGGCATAATACCTGGTGCGACTGGAATATTCACGCCAGCTTTGGCAATACGCTCGATAAAATAGAAATAGGCATCTGGATTGAAGAAAAATTGAGTAATACCAGCGTTCGCACCAGCATTCACCTTCTCAACAAAACGTTGAATGTCACCATCAAAGGTTTCAGCTTGGGGATGCATTTCAGGATAGGCTGCCACTTCGATATGGAAGTGATCACCTGAATGTTCACGGATAAAGCGAACCAGATCCTGTGCATAAGGTAATTCACCTAGACCGACTTGACCTGACGGTAAGTCTCCACGCAATGCCACAATGCGATCAATACCTTGAGATTTATATAAATCTAAAAGTTCAGCGATACGGAGCTTATCATCACCGATACAAGACAAATGCGGTGCGACAGGTGTGCCTTTGCCATTAAATTCATTAATCGCCGCTAAAGTCCGTTCACGAGTAGAGCCACCCGCGCCGTAAGTAATCGAGAAAAATTCTGGATTTAATAATTGTAATTCTTGATGAACAGTTTTTAATTTTTCCGCACCGGCATCAGTTTTGGGTGGGAAAAATTCAAAAGAAATAGGAACACGTTTTGTCATTTCAAATCCTTTTTAAAATCGCTCGGAAATTTTAGAAAAAAGGGCAGTCCGTAAAACGTCTGCCCTGATTTTCTTAGTATTTATAAGCGTCAGATTTGAACGGACCTTCGACAGGAACGCCGAGGTAATCTGCTTGTACTTGCGTCAATTGCGTTAATACACCGCCAAAGCCAACGACCATTGCAGCAGCAACTTCTTCATCTAATTTCTTAGGAAGCACTTCTACACGAATTGCAGCTTGTTTCTGATCAGCAGGTAAGTCAGCGAATTTCTCAGCAAATAAATGCATTTGACCTAATACTTGGTTGGCAAAAGAACCATCCATGACACGTGATGGGTGACCTGTTGCATTGCCAAGGTTTACTAAACGACCTTCAGAAAGAAGGATCAAGTAGTTATTTTCGTCTTCTGAACGATAGACTTGGTGGACTTGCGGTTTGACTTCAACCCACTTATAACCACGGAGGTAGGCAGTGTCAATTTCTGTATCGAAGTGACCGATGTTACACACCACAGCACCCGCTTTTAAGCTATCTAACATTGCAGAATCACATACGTGATAGTTACCGGTCGTCGTGACAACAAGATCAGTATTGCCTAATAAGTCTTGATTGATGTCTTCTTTCTTACCAGTTTGTACGCCATTTTTGTATGGAGAAACAACTTCATAACCATCCATGCATGCTTGCATTGCACAGATTGGATCAACTTCAGTTACACGTACAATCATGCCTTCTTGACGTAAAGATTGTGCAGAACCTTTACCTACGTCACCATAACCAATCACAAGCGCACGACGACCAGAAAGCAACATGTCAGTCGCACGTTTGATCGCATCGTTTAACGAGTGGCGGCAACCGTATTTGTTATCATTTTTCGATTTAGTAATCGAATCATTCACATTGATTGCAGGAACTTTAAGCGAGCCGTCTTTCCACATTTCTAACAGACGTTGTACACCTGTTGTGGTTTCTTCGGTAATACCGTGAATACGCTCTAAAAGCGCAGGATATTTGTCATGAACAAGTGCAGTTAAGTCGCCGCCATCGTCCAAGATCATGTTGGCATCCCAAGGTTGACCATTGACATTGATCTGTTGTTCTAGACACCAAACATATTCTTCTTCAGTTTCGCCTTTCCAAGCAAAAACAGGTACACCACTTGCAGCGATTGCAGCAGCAGCATGGTCCTGAGTAGAGAAGATGTTGCAAGATGTCCAACGCACTTCTGCGCCAAGTTCAACCAAGGTCTCAATGAGAACCGCAGTCTGGATTGTCATGTGAATACAACCCAAAATTTTTGCGCCAGCAAGTGGTTTAGCTGCTGAATAACGCTTACGTAAGCCAATCAAAGCTGGCATTTCTGCTTCAGCAAGTTTGATCTCTTTACGACCGTAGTCAGCAAGGGAAATATCAGCAACTTTGTAATCTGTAAATGAAGCATTCACCGCGTTCATCAGGATCTCCTAGAAAAAATAGTATGGATCATTCTGTTCGCGGATGCCGTTGTTGGTTAAAAACGAATGTCTAACCGATCGTCGAGCCTGGCAAATTGATCTTTAGTGCCGATCAATTGTCGCAGCATCCCTCGACTGGGCATTATGATACTTGGAAATTGCGTTGGTTCCAATAATATTTTGTATGAAATGCTTAGAAAATGAGGGATTAAATCGAAGGGGAGAAATGTTTAAATTTTTTAGACTTCATCTATCAGGATTGCAAAATCCCTTTGCAATCCTGATCTCTTAGAAATTTTGTCATTAAGCTTTTAAGTGGTCTTCGAATTCTTCGCCAAGCTGCATTGCCAAGGCATTACCAGATAAGTCACACGTCACTAGACCATATTCTTTTTTAAAGCTAAATGTAAAACCACGATTATCTGTCAGATTTTTAACTGAATAGCCTAATTTTTCTAACCAAATACGGAAAGCCAATACGTTTTTTGCTTTAACAACTCTGTTTTTCATGACAGATCTCCTTGTGAACATGTAAATATTAATAAGGGTCGGTTAAAATTTTTTAAAGGGGGATTGCATAGATTTATTTTTCCACATGTAAATAATGTAAGTTGAGCGTAATTTTTATAGAGAGAACGTTATCTGGTGTTTATTTATATTTTTGATTTTATTTGATTATTTGGTTTTGTTTTTTGGAAATTTAAGCTCGGATATTTTATAAATTGAACCAGATAAATGTAAAAAATAATTTCATTTTCCACTTTTAACAAAAAATGGAAAATGAATCGTTTAAATTTAATGCATTCATTAGAACTGATCTTTCAAACTACGGATACGTGCAAAATCTTCGGCACTTTCGGTACGCAAAAATGGATTGGTTTCGAGTTCTAATTCAATGGTACTTGGTAAGGTGATTTGATCTGCCGCTCTCAGTGCTCGAACCTGTTTGATGCGCTGTTGTAATGCCGCGTTATGCGGTTCAACCTTAACCGCAAATTCTGCATTGGCAAGTGTGTACTCATGTGTACAATAGACTTTGGTTTGAATAGGCAAGGCGGCCAGACGATTTAATGAGTGATACATTTGTTCAGCTGTACCTTCAAATAGGCGGCCACAACCCATTGCAAACAAGGTATCGCCACTAAACAGTGTCTCTATTTTTTCAATAAAATAAACAATATGACCTAGGGTATGACCTGGCGTTGCAATAATTTCAACTTTTAACTCATTAAAATGAAAATGATCGTCATTTTGCAAAGGGTTTGAAATTAGCGAAATTTTACTGAGTTCATCTCGTGGGCCATAGACCATAATATTTTGATCGGCGAGTAAACCTTTGACTCCACCTGTATGATCTTTATGCCAATGGGTCAACCAAATCTGTTTCAGCTTGAGCTGGTTTTTTTCACAAAATTCGATCACTAAATCTGCTTCGGTCGGGTCAATTGCAACCACCTCTTGCGCCTCGATATCTTCCAATAACCAAATATAGTTTTTTAAGGCATTTTTGACATCAATTGCGTGAATCTTATAATGCATAGCCGAATCCTAAATCTTTTGTTCCGGGTGGTTATTGCGAGTTGGCTACTGAATGTTAGTGCCTGATTCTAGTTTAAGTGTAAATGCTGCTGAGTGCAAAAAAGTAGAATAAAGTTGAAAGCAAAAGGCTGACGATTTCGGGCAAATCTTGACAGCAAAATTCAGTCGATATCTTTCTCGTTGACAAGCATCCTGTTTTCAATGAAGATGGAATTAAAGTTTTATAAGTTAATGATTTATATTCATCTTTGGTCGTATAAGAATAGTTAATTAAAGCTAAATAATGTGGATGATGAAGCAAGCATCGTACAGATCATTTGCGATAGATGAAAATTGATAAATCAGAATAACAAGAGAGGGAATTATGTCTGAGATGGTCGACCATGAAGTGGTCGTTATTTTTAAAAAATATTTATATCCGCTCTCTGCCAAACTTACAGAAATGCTGAATGAGCATTTTAGTCACCAAACTGAGCGACGCGGTTGTGGTTATACGCAAGCCACCCGTGTAATTGCAGAATTTGTTTCACAGGCACGTGATCCAATGGGGTTTCAGGATTTACGCATTTTTGAAGATTATGATACCAAGACGTTAAAAAATCTTCTCAATCAAAGTTCATCTTATGGTTTAGTGCTGCAGACATGGCGTAATCTGGATCTTAACGCTGATGTTCAGGAGTGTTTGCAACGTTTAAATCCACAAGAGGGATTTGCGCAGAATTTACAACAGGAAATTGAGTTTCAGTCCACACTGAGACATATACATCAATATGCCGAGCGAGAAGAAAGTAAACTGATTTGCCAGTTGCTGACGGATATTATTTTGCCTCAAGATGCAGCAGTGCAGGATATGATTGATTGCCAATCCTTAGCAGAAAAGCCTAAAGTCGGTTCTTGTCCCATGGCAGAAAAATTCTTCCTGCGTATCGCACATCATCGCTTACTCAGACAGGGGGAAATCAATATCTTTGTGGATGAGCACGAACAACCAATCATGATGGAAAAGCTCAATATGGGAGATAATCATTCCTGTATCAGCTTAGTGCCTTTGATGATGAATGGGGTGCGTTTACCTGCGGGTAGTTTATTTTCAGCTGACTATGAGATTGAGCAACTGGCTAAACACAAAAATAAGCAGTACAAAGGCTATGTGATCCCGATTGCTGAAATGAGTGGTTTTTGGTTTTTGCGTCTAACTACTTTGGCTGTGTCACCTGAAAATCGGGCACGTGCTTTTGGATATCATTTTAAACAACAGGTGGATAACGGATTGTTCCGACCAGATACTACTGAATTAAGTCAGTTGATGGACATTGCGCATGATCAAATTTACGTAGGACATCCATGCTAAAAGCTTGTTATTCGCCGCGTTATTTTGCCCAAACGCACACCAATAGTATGGAAAAACTCACCGCCGTTGCGGATGTATTAGCAGCGCAACATATAGCTGAGCTGATTGATCCTGGCATGATCGATGTCGAGTTGCTCAAAAAGTTGCATAATCCTCAGTATGTGGATGCTTTTTTATCTGGTCAGTCTGCGTTTGCCACCATACAAGGCTTTAAGCCATGGAATGAGCAGCTTCGGGATGCGATTCTGTCAGTACAGGCAGGGCAATTGGTGGGTGCAGAGATTGCTTTGAAAGAAGGCATTGCTGCCAATATTGCCCAAGGCTTTCATCACGCTAGCTATGAATCTGGTGCAGCCTATTGTACTTTTAATGGCTTAGCTCTGGTGGCTAAGCAGTATCCAGAAAAGCGCATTTTCGTTCTGGACTGTGATCAGCATGGTGGGGATGGGACAGCAGTGTTTACCAACCGTATGACAAACTTGGTCAATTTCGGAATTTTTGGGATTCGCTTTGGTTGTAAAGCCAGTGAACGTAGTTTGACCCGCTATATTCATCCTAAACAGGGGAATTTTGACTTATATCGTGAGGCGATCTATGAGGCTTTCCAATATGCATCAGGTTGGGAGGTAGATCTTATGATTTATCAGGCGGGCATGGATTGCCATCAACACGATAAATATGGTTCAAAGTGGTTTAGTACCGAATTGCTATTTGAGCGTGATCGGATTGTTTTTGAGATGGCGAAAAAAATGAAAATCCCGATGTTGTTTGTGTTGGCGGGGGGATATCAGGCACTGGATGATTTAGTGCCGTTACATGTGAATACTTTTAAAGCAGCGAATGAAGTTTATTTTCCATCAGCTCATTTAGTGTTGGCCTAAAACGAGAAATAAGCCCAAAGTAATGAAGATTGTCCCGCCTAATATGGACATAAATTTTTGGACACTTTGGGATTTATTGATTTTTGTCATGATGAATTCTGCAAGAAAAACGCATACCAGATCTGCAGAAATAAAAATCGTATTAACGATTAAACCTAAAAGGATAAATTGTAGCCAAATTGGTGACTCAGAAGAGTTATTGATAAATTGTGGTAAAAATGCGAGGTAAAAAATTGCAGTTTTAGGGTTTAATATCTCGACTAAAATGCTTTCTTTGAATGTTTTTTCTGCAATATTGTCAGGAGCATTTAGCATGCTCGATGGTGCAGTATCTTTAATAAGTTTTATTCCTAGCCAGATCAGCCAACATGCGCCTAGCACTTTAATTACTGTGTATAAAACGGGCAATAAATGAAACAGTGTCGTAAGTCCAACTGCGGCGGCTATGATATGAGCACATCCTCCGATAAAAAGTCCTAAAGTTGCCATGAAACCAGATTTTGGCCCTTTTGCTAAAGTTTGTGCGGCGGTATATAGCATTGCTGGACCAGGAATATAAGCAAAAATAAATGTAGTAATTAAAAAGGAGGTTAGTATTTCAAGCGATGCCATATTGTTCTCATTGATGGATTTTTTACTTTATTTTAATAGCGCATTATTTTATATCAATTGGTCAGTTTTTGAGAACAAAATAAAAGGAATATATTGAGTTTTCAATATATTCCTTGATAACACATCGATAGAGTATAAGTTAGCGTAATTTTGCTAACCAGTCCCCGAGCATTTGTACCATTTGTACCAGCAGCAATAATACGATTACGGTCAAAATCACGACACTGGTGTCAAAACGTTGGTAACCATACGAAATGGCCAAGTCACCAATACCGCCTGCACCCACTGCGCCGGCCATTGCTGTTGCACCGATCAGGGAAATTGTACCTGTGGTTAGGTTTAAAATCAGCGAGCTACGTGCTTCTGGAATAATAAACTTAAAAATAATTTGCCAAGGCGAAGCACCCATTGCCTGAGCGGATTCCACAATCCCTTCATTTACTTCAAGTAATGAAGTTTCGATCAAACGACCGAGGTATGGGCCGACATAAATGGTTAAAGGCACAATTGCAGCCCATGTCCCAATTGACGTTCCAACCAACATTTTGGTTAATGGAATAACTGCAATCAGCAAAATAATAAAGGGCAGGGAACGCAGTGCATTCACAATTGGGTTCAGAAAATAATAAATCGCACGATTTTGTAAAATGCCGCCAGTACGTGTCACCACTAAGGTGATGCCTTGAATCAAGCCCCAAATACAACCAAACAGTAGCGAGAAAAACACCATTTGGAAGGTTTCTTGCAAGGCTGTGACAAACTGGTCAATTGATAGCGAGCTATGCCAAAATGGTGCTGTGACTTCGGTCAGCCATTGTACAATTAAATCTCTCATTGGCTTACCACTCCAGACTGTTCAACTTTCACCCCTTGACGCTCAAGAAACGCTACAGTTTCTTGAATCATGAGCGGATCACCCAGTAGCTGGATAAACATTTGACCAATGACCGTACCGTTAATTTCAGTCATATTGGCAAACAAAATATTCAAACTGATATCAAATTGCTTGATTGCAGCTTGGATCACGGTTTCCTGCGCCGATGTTCCTAAAAACTGTAAGCTATAAATACTATTATGATGCTGATGCTCAAGATTATTCAGAATGTTAATTGGTAATTGTTGTTGCAAAACTGTTTGAATAAAGGTTTTTGTGGTGGGGTGTTGAGGCTGGCTGAAGATATCCAGTGTTGGGCCAGTTTCAATCACATGACCTGCTTCCATTACAGCAACATAATCACAAACAGATTCAATCACATCCATTTCATGGGTCACCATCACAATAGTGATATTTTGTTCCTGATTGATCTTTTTTAACAAAGCTAAAACTGATTTTGTCGTTTGTGGGTCAAGTGCAGAGGTGGCTTCGTCACACAATAAGATTTTAGGGTGATTGGCCAATGCACGTGCAATCCCGACACGTTGTTTTTGACCGCCTGAAAGTTCATCAGGATAAGCATCTTTTTTATGTTTGAGATCGATAAAATCTAGCAGTTCCGCCAGACGTTTTTCACGCTCAGCTTTACTATGGCCGAGTAATTTAAGTGGCATTTCAATATTTTCAGATACAGTTTTGCTCTGAAGCAGGTTGAAGTGCTGGAAGATCATGCCGATATTTGCACGTTCTTGACGAAGGGTACGCGCATCCATTGCGGTAAAGTCTTTTTGATTAATAATGACCTGTCCCTGAGTTGGGCGCTCAAGTAAATTAATCAAACGGATAAGCGTACTTTTACCTGCACCACTATAGCCGATAATGCCAAAGATACTACCGTCTGGGATCTCTAAATTGATCTGATCCAACGCATTGATCGTTTGACCTTTCAACTGATAGTGTTTCGAAATGTTTTTAAATTGGATCATGTTCGTCAGTACTATGGCAGAAAAGAAAAAACAGGCAAAATCACTTTGCCTGTTTTATTTGAGGTTATTATATTACGAATTTGCTTCAGTGAGGTAGCTTGTCGGTTTGTTTACATCAACTTTAGTACCAGCGAAGTGTTCTTGAACATATTTCTTCACGGCTTCAGTATGATAAAGCGTACCAACTTTTTGCAATACAGGATCATCTTTACGAGATTCAGCTGTTGCCAATACGTTTACGTTTAACTTAGTGCTTTGATCTACTGGCTCATAGAAGATCGCATCTTTAAGGACGTTTAAACCGCCTTCCATTGCCAAGGTATTACCCAATAAAATTGCATCAACTTCGTCTTTGACACGGACTGCTGTTGCCATTTGAATTGGCTTGATGACGATTTTCTTGCTGTTTTCAATAATATCAGCAGGGGTGCCTTTGACAGGGTCAAAGTCAGCTTTTAACTTGATTAAACCTGCACTTTGTAAAAGTAATAAAGCACGGGATTCGTTTGCACCGTCATTTGGAATGGCAATGGTTGCACCTTCAGCAAACTCTTCAACTTTCTTGACTTTGCTTGAGTAGATCCCCATTGGCTCTAAGTAAGTTGTTGAAACAGGCGCAATCTTGTCTTTATTTGCTGCATTGAAAGCAACAAGGTAAGCGTAAGATTGGAATGCATTTAAATCGACTTCTTTATTCGCTGCAGCGGTATTCATGGCAACGTAGTCAGTGAAGTTTTTAATTTCGAGTTTAACACCAGCAGCTTTGGTTTCAGGCAAAGTCGCAATATAACGCCAGATGTCAGCGTCTGAACCTGTGGAAGCGATTACAACAGTTTGTAATGCAGCAGCATCACCTTTTTTTTCGGTCGATGCGGTATCTGGTTGTTTACTGCATGCAGCAAGTAATAACACCGATACACTTAAAAAAAGACTAATCAGCTTTTTCATGTATAAATCCTAATCGGAATAATGTCGAGAAAATCAGCATTTCTCTAGCATTAATGATTGCAATAGGTTTGTATGTTGTAAATTGGCATCGGCATCAAACCATCACGTGAATTATTCTTGAAGTTTGAACAAGAGTCCTTTCCACAACATCAGAAAAATAGATGAATATTCATGTGCCCATTCTATATCTCAAAATAGGAGACATGCGTTGTCCATCTTATGTTTCTAATCGAATTTGGATTTAGCTGCAATTTGTTTTGTTAGAGTGAGTATTCTAACCATTTGAAAATAATGGAAGAAGAATATCAAGTTAACATAAAAACAACATCTAAAATTTCGGCAATCATACCAACAAATTACAGCAGGTGACAGTGCAGAAAATGCTGTTAAAGCGTATAAGGGTATGATTATTTAAGGGAAATTAGGTATAGGGTAAATGTAAATAGATGATAGTTTTATGAATTTTTCTAAAAAGATATTGAGACAGATCAATTGAATAATAAATATATATTTTTCTGAATTTTATATTTAAATAATGAATATAGAAATTGTATTTATGCTGTTTAAGGAATAAAAAGCCTTCCGAAGAAGGCTTTTTATTGACAAGTCCTTACTCAGCTTTTTCACGCGCAATGGCACGGTAGCCGATGTCACTGCGGTATTGCATCCCCGTAAAGGTGACTTGACCACAGACTTCTAATGCATTGATTTGTGCTTCAAGTACAGTATCACCTAATGCCGTTACGCAAAGTACGCGACCGCCTGCAGTAATGACATGACCATCTGCACTCATTGCAGTACCAGCATGGAAAATCTTGGTGTCTTCTGGAGATTGCCCTAAACCTGAAATCACATCGCCTTTGCGCACAGTTTCAGGATAGCCTTCAGCTGCAAGTACGATACCGATCGATTTACGTTCATCCCATTCAGCTTCGCTTGGTAAGTTACCGTCGATACCAGCTTCAACCAAATCGACCAATGATGATTTTAAACGCATCATGATTGGTTGGGTTTCAGGATCGCCAAAGCGGCAATTGAACTCGATCACACGTGGTTGACCTTGTTCATCAATCATTAAGCCCGCGTACAGGAAACCAGTATAAACATGACCATCTGCTGCCATACCATCTACAGTTGGGCGCATCACTTCGTTCATTACACGTTCAAAGACTTCTGCAGTCACCACTGGCGCAGGAGAGTAAGCCCCCATACCACCTGTGTTTGGACCTTCATCACCTTCGAAAATACGTTTGTGATCTTGTGAAGTTGCCATTGGCAAAATGTTGTTGCCATCGATCATGCAAATGAAGCTGGCTTCTTCACCAGCAAGGAATTGCTCAATCACCACGCGTGAACCAGCATCACCAAATTTGTTGCCTGCAAGCATATCGTCGATGGCAGCAAATGCTTCTTCGTTGCTCATTGCCACGATCACGCCTTTACCTGCAGCCAGACCATCTGCCTTAATCACGATTGGTGCGCCATTTTGTTCAACATAGGCTTTTGCTGCATCAACTTCTGTAAATACGTCGTAAAAAGCTGTTGGGATGTTATGACGCTTCAAGAAGTGTTTGGCAAATGCTTTAGAGCCTTCCAACTGTGCCGCATACTGCGTTGGGCCCCAGATTTTTAAACCTGCTTCACGAGCAGCATCAACTACACCATTCACTAATGGTGCTTCTGGACCCACAATGACTAAAGCAACATCATTTGCCTTAGCAAATTCAATAATCGCTGGATTGTCTAAAATATCGAGGTCAACGTTTTGACATTTGTCTTCAGTTGCTGTCCCTGCATTACCCGGTGCAACGAATACTTGAGTGACTTTTGCATCTTGTGCGATTTTCCATGCAAGTGCATGTTCACGGCCACCGCTACCCAAAACTAAAATATTCATTATTAAGTTATTTCCTTTTTCCGTATTTAAGAATATACCTGTTCAGAATAAAAAAGTCCCTCTTAACCTCTCCCTTGCGGAACTACAATCGTTCCCCATCTCCTAAGAGGAGAGGGAACCCATATTGATATTGGTGTAGTCTCCCTCCTTTTAGGAGGGAGATTTAGAGGGAGGTAAATAAGACGGAATTTTTAAAGTAGTATTAATGACGGAAGTGACGCATGCCTGTGAAGACCATTGCAATACCAGCTTCGTCTGCAGCAGCAATTGTTTCTTCATCACGCATTGAACCACCCGGCTGGATAATGCATTTAATGCCGGCTTTGGCCGCATTATCGATACCATCACGGAATGGGAAGAATGCATCAGATGCCATAACTGCACCTTCAACCACTAAACCTGCATGTTCAGCTTTAATTGCAGCAATACGTGCTGAGTTGACACGACTCATCTGACCAGCACCGACACCAATCGTTTGACGGTTTTTCGCATACACGATTGCATTTGATTTCACGTATTTTGCAACTTTCCAAGCAAAGATTAGATCATCAATCTCTTGTTCGGTTGGTGCACGCTTGGTCACAACTTTAAGATCATCCTTGGTGATCATACCTAAGTCTTGGTCTTGAACCAATAAACCGCCATTTACACGTTTATAGTCAAGTTGTGCTGCACGTGCATCAATTGCTGGAAGTTCATCACACACCAGCACACGGACATTCTTTTTCGCGCCTGTGATTTCGAGCACGCCATCGGCGATGCTTGGGGCGATAATCACTTCAACGAATTGGCGATCTACAATCGCTTGCGCAGTTGCAGTGTCTAATTCACGGTTGAATGCAATGATGCCACCAAATGCAGATTCAGGATCGGTTGCATAAGCAAGATCATAAGCTGCCTTGATACCATCTAATGAAACCGCAACGCCACAAGGGTTAGCATGTTTCACGATGACGCAAGCAGGTTTTGCAAATGATTTCACACATTCAAGTGCCGCATCGGTATCTGCAATATTATTATAAGAAAGCTCTTTACCTTGTAATTGCTTCGCAGTTGAAACCGACGCTTCTTTGGCATTGGCTTCTACATAGAATGCTGCGTTTTGGTGTGGATTTTCACCATAACGTAAATCTTGTGCTTTATTCAGTTGAGTATTGAAGGTGCGCGGGAATAAATCAGCTTCGCCTTCAGTTTTGCCAACACGCGCACCTAAATAAGATGCGATCATACCATCGTATTGTGCTGTATGCTCAAACGCTTTTACCGCCAAGTCAAAACGTGTTTCATAAGACAATGCACCATTGGCTTTTAATTCAGCGATGACTGAATCATAGTCAGTGGCATTCACGATAATACCGACTGAAGCATGGTTTTTTGCAGCCGCACGAACCATTGTTGGACCACCGATGTCGATATTTTCTATGGCATCGGCAAGTGAACAGTTCGGTTTTGCAACTGTCGCAGCAAAAGGGTAGAGGTTAACAATAACAAGATCGATAGGATCAATATTGTGTTCTTGCATCACTGCTTCGTCCAGACCACGACGCGCTAAGATGCCTCCATGAATTTTAGGATGCAGTGTTTTGACACGACCATCCATCATTTCAGGAAAACCTGTATGTTCAGAAACCTCTACTACGGCGATATTGTTGTCTTTAAGCAACTTATATGTACCGCCCGTAGATAAAATTTCTACCCCTAGAGCTGCAAGATTTTGAGCAAATTCAACGATTCCAGTTTTATCGGAAACAGAGATTAAAGCACGTTTGATAGTCATGATTTTAGTCAACAGTTTGAAGTCTACAGATTGAAAATAAAAGGCAAAAAAAATGCCCACGAGAACGTGAGCATTTTATCAATTATTCACTCATTAAACCGTGAGCTTTTAACTTTTTGCGTAAAGTTCCGCGGTTAAGGCCTAAAATCTCAGCGGCACGTGTTTGATTACCGCGAGTATATTCTAAGACCACAGATAAAAGAGGTTTCTCCATTTCTGCTAAAACCATGTCATAAACTTGAGATGGTTGCTCACCTTGCAATTGTGCAAAATAATGACGAACTGCGCGATCTACATGGATGCGAAGAGCGACATCAGATTGAGCCGTAAAAATAGGAGATTTGCTATTCATGCGTTTTAATCCGAAAAATCAAAATATCACTTGGGTAAAGTGATATAAATGTGGTCTAAATTACTGAGTCCTGTTTTAGATCCTAAAACAGTGACTCTAAAACAATGGGACTATTAGCTTGCCACAAATCCTCGAATTGTGTAAAAAATAAGCGTAACAATAGTTAAATATTTGTTACTGCCTACTTTTAAAAACAAAAAAACCAACAATGCGCTTATGGGATAGAAGCACAGTTCGTTTAACGATTTTATTGTCTGTAAATTACGAGGTGTAAGTAGGTCAAAGCATTCGTGGCGCGTATCATACCACTGTCAGCGAAAAAGTGAGCAAATTAACTGCACTTTTTTTTGTTTTTTTGTCACTTTTTTGATCTTTTAGGGCTGTACAAATTCTAAACTATAGTCATTGAAGCTATTTTTGCTTTTGGGAACCGTAAATTCGAAGCGAAATGGGCTATTTGATGGAATACGTTGAATGGTTTTTAAACTGTCTACCAAATAGTCTTGCGGTTTTAAGACGACATTAAAAACAGCATCATCATTCTGTTTGAGCATCACCTTTATAGCAGGCAGCATGACACTGTTCTCGTGATGATTTAAAAGTACACCTGAAAAAACTGTACTATCTTTTTCTGCACGCTTTAATTTTACTTTTTCAAAGCTGAGATACTTATATTGGTCATTGGTGGTTTTACACGAGAAAATGCCGCAAGCATAGTTAAAGATTTGATTGAGCGCAGGGCTCTCATGCATCAGTTTTGGGTTGAACCATAAAATCTGAAAAGCAAACACCAAAATCAAGGCAATATTACCAATGCCCCAAAGCGTGTAATACATCCAGCCATGTTGTTTGTCGTTATTTTCATGATCAATCAGCAAGCTATCTTCTGATAGATTTAGATTGGGTAATGCGGTGACAGGTTCTGTATTGAAGTAATTCAGGTTGTTGAGATAGGTCAGTAAATCAATGTTTGAGTTTTCAATTTTCTGATCAAAGATGCTCAAAATCTGCATTTGTTTTTCTGCAAACGAGCTGTCAGGTTGAATCGAAGAAAAAAGAGAGCGATTGACAGGTGTCGGTATCGCTTCATTATCTGTTTCTAATAAGTTGGTTAATGCGTTAAAGTTGATAACGCATTTTGGACAACAAACCATGCCCTGTGCAACACTGAGTTGTGAAAGGGTCACTTTGTACACAGTTGAACATTTAGGGCAGCGGGTTTGTTTTTCACTCATAAGTAACAATGTTCTCAAATTGTTGTTTTACGTTTTCCTGAAATGCGACACCAGTTTTCTTCACGCTTTTCAATCTCTAATATATCAAAAAATTGTGAGTAAACACTAGAAACATCAGCAACTTGCTCTTCGATTACACCAGCAAGTGCGAACTCACCCTCATTTTTCAATAAAGTTGAGAATTCAGGCGCAAGAGCCATCAAAGGTGCCGCCAAGATATTTGCGACAAGGACATCTGCTTGTTGTGGTTTGAATTCTTGATCAAACTCTTCTGGTAATCCTACATAAAGGCGATCGAGTACACCATTCAATTCTGCGTTTTGTTTTGTAGCAAGGACGGCCTGAGGGTCAATATCTGTCGAATATACTTTTTTAGCACCGAGTAACAAGGCAGCGACACCGAGAATTCCTGAACCACAACCATAATCAATCACAACTTTATCTTTAACGTCAGTTTTACCCAGCCATTGAAGGCAAAGGAAGGTGCTGGCATGATTTCCTGTACCAAACGCCAGACCAGGGTCAAGCTTGATGTTGGTTGCATCTGCTTCAGGAGGTTCTAGCCATTCTGGTACGATCCAGTATTTTTCACCAATTTGAATTGGTTCATAATAGTCCATCCAGGCGCGTTCCCAGACTTGGTTTTCCAGATATTCATGGCGCATAGGCACATCAGGAAGTTGTACTTTTAAAAAGGCTTCTAAAGTATCAACATCAATTGGATCACTTTCTTCTTGTTGGTAAATACCTGTAACGATGACCTTATTCCAAAGTGGGGTTTCACCTGGTAATGGCTCAAGCAAGGCTTGGTCTTCTGCATCATCTAAAGTAACACTGACAGCACCTAGTGATAGGAGTAATGTTTCGGTCAGTTCAACTTGATTTTGATCAACAGTAATATGAATTTGTAGCCAGTTCACAGGAAAACCTAAATAAATGTATTTGTGAGTATTGTAATGGATTCGGGTCGATTAAAGGGATTATAAAATAGACAGATTACAATTTTAAGATGAAATATTGTGGACACATGCACGCTATTATATTGTTTTTTATATTTTATGGAAAAGAAAAAGAAGGTCTTCACGACCTTCTTTTATAGTTTGTATCAAGAAAACATATCGTTGTGTGGCCAAATAAGGCAGGACTTACTGACTAACGGGACGAGGTGCCGATTGTGTTTCTGAGATACGGCTTTGTGTATCTACTGCGGCATTTGAAGCAGGCATTGGTGGCTGGAATACTAATTTACCTGCTGCATTGGGCTCGCATGACCCATTGAAAACAACGCCTTTATATGCGAATGACACAGGTGTACCTTGTTTTTTACCTTTACAAACCTGTTCATATTTTTTTGCCTGCTGGTCTTGGGTTGCCTTAGTCCCTGCATGTGCAGCTACGCTAAAACAAAGACTACAAATAAGAGATGACAATAAAAGCTTGGTGTTCATATCATTTTCCTAAAGTATTTGTTATTCACTATTAGGATAAAAAATTGACCAAATAAAACAGTGGTGTTCCAGTTAATAGTGATGAATGGCTGTGTGGAGTCTAAGAGAAAAATGCAACATAAGGTTTCTTTTTGTATATTTTGTAGTCAGAACAGTCGCTTGTAATCAATAACAATCTTGACTGTTTTTTCCAAATTAATTGAAAACTCCTGTATAATGCTCTGTCATTTTTTGAATACACATTTACCACTATGCACTATCCTAAAGTTTACGACGTTATCGTAATTGGCGGCGGACACGCAGGTACGGAAGCAGCGCTTGCTGCGGCACGTATGGGAAGACAAACATTATTGTTAACGCATAATATTGAAACTTTGGGGCAGATGAGCTGTAACCCAGCGATTGGTGGTATTGGTAAATCACATCTTGTCCGTGAAATCGATGCGCTCGGTGGTGCCATGGCACTTGCAGCGGATAAAGGTGGTATTCAATTCCGTATTCTAAATTCCCGTAAAGGGGCGGCTGTGCGTGCAACACGTGCCCAAGCGGACCGTGTTCGTTATAAAGCTGCGATTCGCGATACGCTAGAAAATCAGGCCAATCTGGACATCTTCCAACAAGCTGCTGATGACCTAATTGTTGAAGGCGATACCGTTAAGGGTGTTGTGACGCAAATGGGGATTCGTTTCGACACTAAAACAGTGGTGTTGACGACAGGTACGTTCTTGGGTGGAGTGATCCATGTTGGTTTACAAAACTCTAGTGGTGGCCGTGCAGGCGATCCACCATCGATTGCTTTGGCGCACCGTTTGCGCGAGCTTAAACTTCCTGTTGGGCGCTTAAAGACCGGGACACCACCACGTATTGATGCTCGCACTGTCGACTTTTCGGTGATGACCCCTCAACCGGGTGATTTCCCATCTCCTGTCATGTCATTTATGGGTGATGCGTCAATGCACCCTGAGCAAGTGAATTGCTATATCACGCATACCAGTGAAAAAACCCATGAAATTATTCGTGGCGGACTTGATCGTTCACCAATGTATACTGGTGTGATCGAAGGTGTAGGGCCACGCTATTGCCCATCGATTGAAGATAAGATTCATCGTTTTGCTGATAAAGATTCACATCAAGTGTTCTTGGAACCAGAAGGTTTGGATACGCATGAACTATATCCAAACGGGATTTCGACCTCTTTGCCATTTGACGTACAGTTCAATTTGGTTCGTTCGATCCGTGGTATGGAAAATGCACATATCTTGCGTCCAGGCTATGCAATTGAATATGACTATTTTAATCCACAGGCATTGAAATTCACACTTGAAACCAAGGCGATTCAAAATCTGTACTTTGCTGGTCAAATCAACGGGACTACCGGTTATGAGGAAGCAGGTGCACAAGGTTTGCTTGCGGGCTTAAACGCGGCACGCCGTGCGTGGGAACAAGAAGAATGGACACCAAAACGTGATCAAGCTTATATGGGTGTATTGGTTGATGACCTTATTACTTTAGGGACAAAAGAACCGTACCGTATGTTCACCTCACGTGCGGAATACCGTTTGATGTTGCGTGAAGACAATGCTGATCAGCGTTTAACGTCTATTGGTCGTGAACTGGGTCTGGTTGATGATGAGCGTTGGGCTGCTTATAGCGAAAAAATGGAAGCAGTTGAGCGTGAAACCTCTCGCTTACAACATCTATGGGCTGCACCAAACAATCCAATGGGAAAAAAGTTCATTGAAATGACAGGTGCTGATCTTAGTAAAGAATGTAGTGCGATCGATTTATTAAAACGCCCAAATATCAACTTTGCTCAAATTGCCGAATTAACGGGTTCAGACGTGTCTGAACATGTGGGTGAGCAAATTGAAATTGCAGTGAAATACCAAGGTTATATTAATCGTCAACATGAAGATGTTGCACAATTAAAGCGCCTTGAAGAAACCAAAATTCCAGCTGATTTTGAATATGAGGGTATTTCAGGTTTGTCACGTGAAATTACCTTAAAATTGAAAACAGTTCGTCCAGAAACACTGGCGCAGGCAAGCCGTATTCCGGGTGTAACACCAGCAGCTGTACAGTTATTGATGATCACGATCCGTAAAAATAATATGGCAAAGAAGTCAGCTTAATTTTGTTTTAAACTTGTTGACATCAATATTAAAAAACACCCTTTATCATAAGGGTGTTTTTTTCTTGTATATATCATTGGGTCGGCTGTATTGATGGTGGGAGATAGGTAAATGAGCAATTGGGTTATTTTATTCATTGCTATTACTGCGGAAGTGATTGCAACATCAGCCTTAAAAAGCAGTGAGGGTTTTACCAAACCACTTGCTTCAATTGTTGTCGTGGTGGGCTATATCATCGCATTTTATTGTTTGTCATTAACATTGAAAACCATTCCTGTGGGCGTTGCTTATGCGATCTGGTCTGGGGTGGGTATCGTTTTGATTACTACTGTTGCGTGGTTTGTATTTGATCAAAAACTAGATGTTTGGGGCATTATTGGTATTGTGTTGATTATGAGTGGCGTATTGATCTTAAATTTATTGTCTAAAACGAGTTCGCATTAGACCCTAATTTACATGGAATTTTAATTTTCTTTACTCAATTCCCCTCAGCCAGAATCTTAAATTTTTTTGAACAGGATGAGGCTGAGGCTATTCAATTAGCTTATTTAAAAATTGAGCTTTGATAAAAATATATGTTAATTTTATTAAACAATATTAAGAAAAGGATCAAAATAAATGCAGCTTGGTAATCAGAAAATGGCGAACTATTCTTTTTTAGTAGATATGTATGCCGATTCATATTTTCCTAATGATTTAGTCAAGAAAGGTGAGCGAATCCTAATTTCACTATGTCAGCAGATTGAGCTAACGCAACCTAAGACATTAGCTGAGCTATATAAGCTAACGCATGCGGCCACTGAGCAATTCAATGAATTACAAGAAGAGTTTTGGGAGCAGGAGAGTGAAATAGAAACGGCTGCCAGAGAGGCTATTGGTCATGACTTTGATGTTATTGCTGCTGCCTATGGTTTTGAGAATGCTGATAAAGAGGAAATTATTGCAACTCGAGATTGGTAAAGTTGAATAAAACAAGAGAAAAACCGAGTGATTGAGATACTCGGTTTTTTTCTACTCCGCGAACTATCTACAAGCTAACTTCAATCCCATGTTTTAAATTTTGTTGATCAAATTGCGTATTGGCATCAATTTGAGCATACGCTTTAGGCAATAAGCGGCGAGCAGCACGGTTCACCCTTTGCTCTAACCACTTTGGCATGTTGATTGCCAATGGATTGGTTTCTGTCTCTGACGCATCCGTCATCACTCGCGTTCCCATAATATAATCAAACCATGGCTTAGTCACACACCAGTTGGCGTTTTGGTTGCTGGTGATGTGATGATCGTAGTGCCAAGGGATTCTTTTTTTCGCATACTCTGGATCTAGGTGTGATTTGGCATGCACCTTCCAATAATTCCAGATACCATAGTACAACCCTGCGGTAAAGAATGGTGCAACAGGCAGAAAAATCGTAGATGCAGCAGCTAAGCCGATAAGTGCTGATTTTTCATTATACATTTCCGAGTTTTTAAACATCGATTCGGCATAACCTTCATCATAAAAGCGATTTAAACGAGCACGTTTATGGTGAGCAATATGGGTAAAGAATGGACTATTTCTATTTTTGCTTGGAAATTCATGTAACCATACTTTGTGAAAATACCATTCCATACCATTAGCAATAAAAATACCGACTGGAAAACCGATCATGAGAGATTACCTTGTAATACATGGTTCGGATTTTAAGACGGTTTGAAGGAATTATTTTGACCCATCTGGCAGCTTTTATCAGCCTGTTAAATCAATTCAAACTTGTTTGCGTTGACGATACGCCGTAGGTGTTTCACCAGTCCAGCGTTTAAATGCTCTGGAAAATGCTGATGGTTCAGAAAAGCCAGTGAGATAAACAATCTGGTCGATGCTTTCTTCGGTTTGAGAAAGTAATCGTCGTGCCAGACGTTCCCGATAATGCGCGATGACTTTTTCATAGCTGGTATTTAACAGTTGTAAATCAGCCCTTAAACTACGCCCACTGCGTCCTAAATACTCAGCAATGATGTTCTGATCAAATTCACCAGATTCTAGTAAACCACTGGCCAAGATTTTTTCGATTTCGTTTATAAGCTGGTGTTTGTTTAGTAACTCAAGCTGTGCGGCAGCATGGTGTTCATGTACTTTTAACAGTTCAGGTTCATGTGCAGCAGAGGGGGTTGCTAATTGAGTCTGATCAAAGCAAATGTAGCCATTACTTTGGCCGAGCCTGACTGGACATCCCCATACTTTTTGATATTCCTCTTGATGCGCACCATTAGGGTAAGGGAGACCAATTTCAGTGGGTGTAAAAGTTCCTTCGCTGATGTATTTAAAAAAATTGAGTAAAATCCCAATCGCACATTCCAAGTAATGCCGTACAGGGTGATTGAGACCTGAGATCGTCGCTGTTGTTTCGCTAATGAGGTCGAGTTGGAAGGACATCGCGTCGGTAAGTAAGGCTTGATAACGGATGGTACGTTTTAAACCTTCACCAAACGTGGGGCTGCTCAAAAAAAGATATTCAATCACTTGTCCGCGAAATGGTGGAATATTCGCACCAATATGTAAGCCAATATCAGAGTCTTGACTGATCTGTTGCGCTGCTTGCCAAAAACGCTGTTGGGTGGCGTTGTCCCGTCGAACAAATTTATCAGGGGACTGATCAGGTAAATGAACACGAGCAAAAATAGCGGCGGCATCCAGATCCATTTTTTGCATGGTTTGATAGACCATCCATAAAAAGATACCTGCATCACTGGTTTTTCTTGAAGTCATAAAACAGGATAAAGATGTGTTTTGAAATAATATACGCTGTTCTTTTTAATATAGAAATAGAGCGAGTTTAAATTCGAGCAAGGAAGGTACTTATGTGAAGATAAATACTTTGTTAATTATGCTTACTCAGTCATTTCAACAGTGTTATCAAAGTGTCGTGTATGAGCCTTAGAGGCAATCGGATTTAGCTAAAACCAATGTTTTAATCTTGCTGGCTTTTTCAAAATGGTCCAGTCGATGTTCCATGATCCACCAGTGGGCAGCTTCCATCAGACGTTCAGGATCATCATTTTTATTGGCGAAAAATGCATAAAAAGAAAGCCCGACGTTTTCGCCTTTTTTTGCTATTT
The DNA here is from genome assembly GCF_000876115.1 of Acinetobacter sp. NBRC 110496. NCBI lineage: Bacteria > Pseudomonadati > Pseudomonadota > Gammaproteobacteria > Moraxellales > Moraxellaceae > Acinetobacter > Acinetobacter sp. NBRC 110496. The sequence goes on along the minus strand of NZ_BBTF01000006.1, from coordinate 71,485 downwards.
TTTCATCGCAGACTTCGATGATTTTGGCTTTTAATTCAGCTCTCATATTGCTCTAGATTCTGAAGGATAAATTTGGCAGAAGAGCGTAACATTTTTAATACAAGTGATTGTTATCATTTGGTTTAAGCGTTCCGCTGGAATTAAAAAAGCCAGTGTGGATCAACTGGCTTTAAGTATTTGAATCATTTTAAGAGAGTTGGCTTAAAACTTTTTCTCTAAGGTCAACTGGAAGGACGGAATACTCTCATTGATTCGCGCTTGATAGAGGCTACCATCGACTTGGTTGGTTAAGCGCTCTTTATAGTGAGTACTTAATAGGTTATTGAGATTGAGGCTGGCTGCCCAGCCATGAGTAAAACGTTTGGTTGCACTGAGGTCTAAACTGAAACGCTGATTGGTGGTTCTATCATAGGGCTGACCATCCAAAGCTCGCGTAAATTCAGGGGTATAACTGACATTCATACTGGATGATAGTTGCCATGGCTTATAGCTATAGGATAAGCCTGCACTGGTATTATAAGGTGCTACATCGCTGACCAGACGCTCATTATGCTGCCCATCTTCAATTTTGGCGCGAATCGTCGATAGTTGTCCATTAAGCATAAATGAATGCCCAGTTTCGGTTTGTTTTAGCGCATAGCGTCCAGAGAGTTCAACCCCATAAGTCGTGGCCTGATCTTGGTTTTGTGGTCGTTCCACAAAACGTGTACCTTCCAGTGCGATGACTTTCTCGATGTAATCTTTAATTTCACGATGATACGCGGTTAGGCTGATACCACCACTGGCGGAGTCATAGGCAAGGGTTGATTCGGCTGCACGAATTTTTTCTGGTCTTAGATTTGGATTACCACCACGATCAGGATTATTCAGGCTACCTGCATCACTATCGGTTGAGACAGTAACATTCGGGACAAGCCGATCTGTATTGGGGCTTTTAAATGCTTGGCTTAAGTTGGTCTGAATTGACCATTGTTCAGTCAGGTCAAAACGGTATGCCAAAACAGGACTGAGATGCTGATCTTGATAATCGACCAAGCCAGAACGGTTGAGCCATTCTTGACGGGCCCCTAAAGTCAAGGTTTGACGCTCGGTGAAACGCCAACTGCCTTCAGCATAAACAGCATAACGTTGCTCATCTAGGCTTTTACTGACATTGCTGTCCAGTTCATTACTACGGGTATCAAAACCAAATTTGACTTGGCGATCTTTATCTAACTTTCGTACACCATCATAAGCAAACCCATACTGGTTCACGGTTTCATCTGTATAGATAGTGCTGGCTAGAGAGCGAGTCCGTTGTGTCTCCGTTTGACGCTCGACAGAGAGTCGAATCTTATCACTCAGGTCTTTATCTTTACGTTCATAACGGGTGTTTAAACGAATACTATCATTCTTGTCATCCTGAGTTTGATTGGCCGAATAGCCATCCATTTTGATATTGCGATAGAACAATTCTGCAATCAGTTTTTGTTGGTCATCCAGATCATATTGCAAACGGGGAGAGAACATTTGCATGGTACGGTTAGTGGTACGAAGTTGCTCACGCGTTCCTGCTGCCGTTTCTGTCTTGGTGACCGAGGTGTTATCCATCCACATTTGATTGGCTGAAACACTGTATGACCACTGGTTTTCACGCCCATCCGCTTGAATGTTAATTTGTTTGCGTTCAGCTTGTTGTTCACCGCTATCACGTAAACCATAGCCTATTTTTACTGTGCCGTTTAAACGGGTATCTAGCGGTTCTTTCAAAATAATATTGATCACGGCAGAGGAGGCGACCGAAGCCTGTGCGACACTCGGCTGTTTGATGACTTCGATTCGTTCGATCATTTCCGGAGTGATGGTATCAATGACAGACATACCGCCACGTGGGCCACCTTGAACAGGTTCGCCGTTGACTAAAAAAGTGGGCGCGCCACCACCACGAAAGCGCATTCCCGAAGCGCCACTGCCACCGCGAGGACCTTGTCCAAAAGCGGGAATCTGAAAGCCAGCAGCGCGTCGTAATGCATCCATAACTGATTGATCCCCATATTGAAGCATTTCTTCACGGGTAATAACCGTTTTAGGTACGGCACTAATGTCATCATCTTTTACTTTTTTAGGCTCTGCTGAAGCTTTGAATGAAAGTGTTGGCAAAACTTGTGTATTTGATTCTGAGGGGGTGGAAGAGGGAGCCTCAGGCTGAGGCTCAGATGCAAAAATTGAAGCACTGATACTCAATAACGCTGTACTCAGCACACTGAGCTTTCCACAATAAACAGAATATTTCATTCTAAAACCCCAAAAAAAGATCAAATTATTTTGGCTGTAGCCTAATGTAAAATTGTGTAGAAAAATGGAATTTATAAGGACTAACTCAAAGATTTAAAAAATATTTTTAGAATTTTTCAGAAGACTAAAAAAGCAAGCCTTTATTTTAAATGAATAATAAATGGCCTGTTTAGTTAAAATTTAATGTAAAAAATGATGAAAATGAGAATGATTTTTATTAAAATTGTAATTGTTTTTTATTTTTAATCTTTTTTTAATTTTTGTCTGAATTTTTTGAGAATTTTATGCGTTATTTTTATCCAACTTTGATGGGCAAGCCTGCTTTTAAATTTAGCTTGCTTAGCTTGATGCTCCTCCAGGCCCAATATGCTGCTGCAAATGAGGCCACGTCATCAACTGCCGTGATGCCAACCATTAAAATTGAAGCAATGAGTGAGCTTGATCCGATCAAAAGCTATATCGATTATGATCAGGCAAGTGTCACCCGTAATGGCCTCAAGAAAAAAGACATTCCGCAAACCATCGATACGATCGATGTGCAAAAATATAAAATTTATGGGTCTAATGATCTGAGTGTCATGCTACAGGGGACGCCAGGGGTATCAACCAGTTATGACATGCGTGGTGATGGAATTAATCTAAGAGGCTTTAATGCGGATAGTGGCGATATTTATCGTGATGGTATCCGTGAAAGTGGTCAGGTTCGCCGTAGTACTGCAAATATTGAACGTATTGAAATATTAAAAGGCCCTGCATCTGTACTTTATGGCCGTAGTTCAGGTGGTGGAGTCATCAATATGGTTAGTAAGTTCGCCAATTTTGATTCAAAAAGCTCAGTGGGGATTTATGCTGGTTCATATGATAACTATGGAACAACAGTTGATTTAAACCAAGTGCTCACAGATAACGTTGCTGTTCGCTTAACTGGCGAATATGGCGAATCGAATAGCTTCCGTTCGGGTATCGAAAATAAGATTGAGATGCTTTCACCAAGTTTTACCTATAAAAATGATGAAGGTCTAACTTGGACCATGCAGTATACCTACGACAAATTGCATCGCGTGCCAGATCGTGGCCCCTCTTATACGGCACTTCCAAAAGGAACTTCGATTAAAACAGGTTTTGCTCAAGACGGCGACTATGTGAATGATGTTTTACAAGTTGCACGTTCTGACCTGAATTACGAGTTTGCACCCAACTGGAATTTTCATTGGGCACTCAGTTATCGCCAAGCAGAGCAAAACTTTGACCACTTCTATGCGGGTGGTTTATGTAAGACAGACGGTACAGCAATAACAAATGCGGGTACATGCAAAGGCCATGTTGGTGATATTTCGCAAATTTATTATTGGCAGAAAACTGATAATAAAACCACCAGCAATACTTTTGATATTCGTGGCGAATTTGGTACAGGCCGTATTAAGCATAATCTATTGGTCGGTGCAGACTGGACTTATGAACAGCGGGAACCACTTTTAGCCAATAAGAAAGATGGTGCTGCTATTTATGGTTATGTTAATCCGCTAACAGGTGAAAGAAGTAGTTCAAGAGGTTCTGGCAACTTAATCTTAAATACACATAATTATAATCAAGGCGAAGGTTATGGCGTGTTTATTCAAGACCTTATCAGTTTTAATGATTATTTTAAAATGATGTTGGGCGGTCGTTATGACTACTATCAGTCTGAAACAACCAATCGTTTAAAATCAAGTGAAGCTCTGGATTATTATCGTAGTATTGAGGGTGAAAGTTTTAGCCCAAATATCGGTTTTATTTGGCAACCCGTAGAGAGTCAGAGTTTTTATGCATCTTATAGCAAGAGCTTTGCGCCATTTGGTGGGAGAGTAGGAGTAAATGTTGTCTCTGCAAATACAGATGTAGATACATTTGATGCGAAACCACAATACAATGAGCAATATGAGGTGGGTGTAAAAAGTGATTGGCTAAATGATCGTTTAAATACCCAGTTTTCTGTGTTTGACATTCGTAAGAACAATATCCGCTATCAACCAAATCCTGACAATATGCCAAATGAATGGGCTGTGGGTGGTCAGCATCAATCTAAGGGGATTGAATTTAGCTTTATTGGACGTGCTTTAGACAATCTTTTTGTGCGTGGTGGTTATAGCTATATGGATACCGAGGTTACTAAAGATCCTAAACAGCAAAATGTTGGGAAAGAATTAAATAACACACCTCGTCATACAGGGAATCTTTTTGTTCGTTATCTTCCAATCGATAAAGTTTATGGTGAGGTGGGAGCAACCTATGTTGGAGATGCCAAAATCTATCCAAATGGTAACTTGGATCGACAACCAACCGATTTTGCAGGTTTTACACGTTTAGATGCGGCAATTGGGTATAGCGCTAATCCTTGGAACATTACTTTAGCTGTGAATAATTTGACCAATAAAGAGTATTGGCGTTCAGAATCTATGCCAGGCACGCCACGTAACTTTTTAGTGCGTTTGAACTACCAGTTCTAAGCTAAATAGTTGTTGTGACGTTGAGCACTTTTCTAAGGGAAAGTGCTCTTTTGTTTTTACATACTGAAAATAAACTATTTTTTCTACAAGAAAGATGTGATTTATATCTATCTTATTGAATTATATAAAATGTAATTGCTAAAAAAACTGGAATATTCTAATATTTGATTGAGCGAAAATTAAGCGGAAAAATTATTAAAATAGCTATATAATTGTGATGTAGTTATCATTTGTGATTTTAATATGCGTTTTTGTTCTCGTTTACCTTCTTTTTTGTTAGCATTAAAGAAAACTTTATAATAGAGATAATAATAATGAAGATTAAAATTGCGATTGCTTTGGCCTTTTTTGTGTTCATTTTGGGTTATGTTGCTTATGTGGATGCCCAAGCGAAGAAACGTCAAGAGCTACTAAAAATTGTTCAAGATGCTGAAAACAGCTTGAACACAATACAACATAATCCGCATACGCATTTATCCTCATATCAGCGTAGTCATTAGTTTTGGTACGGTATATGAGACTATTCTTAACTCAATGAACCGAGATTGAGCATGAAATGCGCTTTTTTTGTATTGAGCTACTCAAGTTTTGAATAGAATCTGTTAAAATATTTGCCATTCAATAAAAAGCTGCATCTTGTTATGCGGCTTTTTACGTTTTGATATCGGAATCGGATTTATACATATTCTCTGCGTAGCAAGTGCAAAGCTGGCATATAGATTGCTTCTCGCCTTGCGTACCTTTTTGTGTACATTCAAAAAAGATTGCAAACACAAACGTATAGATTTCACATTCTACGATCTTAGATTTCAACAGGTGCTATGTTATGACAACGCCTAATGCTTCGGCTGGTTTGCTAGAACGCTTATTTAAATTGAGCGATAACAAAACCAACTTTAGAACAGAAGTTCTAGCAGGTGTAACTACATTTCTAACGATGTGTTACATCATCATTGTAAACCCACTCATTCTCTCTGAAACAGGCATGGATCATGGTGCTGTGTTTGTTGCGACCTGTTTGGCTGCAGCAATTGGGTGTTTGGTCATGGGGATTATTGCGAATTATCCAATCGCACTTGCACCTGGTATGGGCTTAAATGCCTATTTTACCTATTCTGTCTGTTTGGGCATGGGCGTGCCTTGGCAAACTGCATTAGCTGCTGTTTTTGTCTCAGGGATTATCTTCCTTGCGATCAGCTTCTTCAAAATTCGTGAAGCAATCGTCAATGCAATTCCAATGTCACTTAAATTTGCCATTGGTGGTGGTATTGGTTTGTTCTTGGCATTGGTTGCCTTGAAAAACTCGGGCATTATCGTGGCAAACCAAGCGACTTTGGTTGGCCTTGGCGATATTAAACAACCAACCGTATTGCTTGCTTTATTTGGTTTCCTGCTCATTGTGATGCTGCATCAGTTTAAAGTACGAGGTGCGATTATCATCAGTATCTTGGCTGTGACAGCAATTGCAACAATGATGGGATTAAATGACTTTAAAGGTGTGGTTGGGGAGATTCCTTCGATTGCACCAACATTCATGCAAATGGATTTTGAAGGTCTATTTACTGCCAGTATGGTCGGCGTGATTTTTGTATTCTTTATTGTCGATTTATTTGATAGTACGGGTACTTTGGTTGGGGTGTCGCACCGTGCAGGATTACTGCAAGATGGTAAGTTACCACGTTTGAAGAAAGCACTTTTTGCTGATTCAACCGCAATTGTTGCTGGCGCAGCATTAGGAACTTCATCAACAACGCCTTATATTGAGTCGGCTTCGGGCGTTGCCGCTGGTGGTCGTACAGGTTTAACGGCTGTGGTGGTTGCTTTCCTGTTTATTGGCTGTTTGTTCTTGGCACCTTTGGCGCAATCTGTACCTGGTTTTGCAACAGCACCTGCATTATTGTTCATTGGCGTGCTAATGATCCAAGGGATTACCAACATTGATTGGGATGATATCACTGAAGCAGTTCCAGCATTTTTAACCATCGTATTTATGCCATTTGCTTATTCAATTGCAGATGGTATTGCAATGGGCTTTATTAGCTATGCTCTAGTGAAATTGTTAACAGGCAAGGCCAAGACAGTACCGTATATGGTTTGGATCATTGCTGCGCTTTGGGTATTTAAATTTGCTGCATTTGGCGGTTAATCCAATCTTTATTATTCTTTAATAATTCTTTGCTTGAATTGCTGTTTAAGCAAAGAACCCGAAAAGGGTGTCCATATTGGTTACACCCTTTTTTCTTTAGACGTGGAGTTACTATGAATCAAATCGAGCTGATTCGTGCTTTACCCAAAGCCGAATTGCATGTGCATATTGAAGGGACATTTGAACCAGAACTGATGTTTGCTATTGCACAGCGTAATCAGATTCAGATTCCTTATCAATCTGTGGAAGAAGTGAAGCAAGCCTATAACTTCCATAATCTTCAATCATTTCTTGATATCTACTACGCTGGTGCAAACGTGCTGGTACATGAACAAGATTTTTATGATCTTGCTTGGGCATATTTCGAAAAATGTGCTGAAGATCGTGTGGTACATACCGAAATGTTCTTTGATCCGCAAACGCATACTGAGCGTGGGGTTGAGTTTGCAACCGTGTTGGCGGGGTTAAAACGTGCGTGTAAGGATGCTCAGGACAGATTAGGGATTAGTTCTCAGTTGATCATGTGTTTCTTGCGTCATTTAAGCGAAGAAAAGGCCTTTGAAACGCTTGAGCAAGCTTTGCCATTCAAAGATGACATTATTGCAATTGGTCTGGACTCAAGTGAAGTCGGGCATCCACCATCGAAATTTGAACGTGTTTTTGCCAAAGCGCGTGAGGCAGGATTCTTGATTGTGGCGCATGCCGGTGAAGAAGGCCCACCAGAATATATCTGGGAAGCGTTAGATTTGCTGAAAGTGAATCGTATTGACCATGGCGTACGTTCAGAAGAGGACGAGCGTTTGATGACACGTTTAATTGCTGAAAAAATGCCTTTGACCGTGTGTCCTTTAAGTAATTTAAAACTCTGTGTCGTAAATGATATGGCTGATCACAACATCCGTCGTTTATTGCAGAAGGGTGTGCATGTCACTGTGAACTCGGATGATCCTTCGTATTTCGGTGGTTATATGAATGATAACTTTGTTGCAATTCAGCAGGCTCTGGATTTGAGCAATGATGAATTAAAACAATTGGCAATTAATTCTTTTGAGGCTTCATTCATTTCTGATGATGAAAAACAAAAGTGGATTGCAGAAGTGAAAAAGATCTAAATTAAAAAAAACCGCGTTAAGCGGTTTTTTTTAAAGCCTAAAATTTATTTAGGCTGGCGTAACATGCTAAGTAACACATTATCTTTATCAATCAGGTGATGTTTAATGGCAGCTAAAGCATGTCCAGCCACCAGTAAACCCGCAAACCAAGAGAGGTAGATGTGTAAAGGTTTTACAATGGCGAGCAAGTCTGGATTGTCTTGCACTAAGCGTGGAATTTCGAATAAGTACAAGACTGGTGCGGGATGCCCGGCACTCCAGCTAAATAAACAGCCTGTAATTGGAAGTGCAAGCAGCATTAAATAAAGCAAGAAATGTCCAACATGTGCCAAGGTTTTCATCATTGGTGACATGGTATCGGGAAGTTGTGGGACAGGGTGGGTATAGCGCCAAAAAATACGGATAACGACCAGAAAGATAATGGTGGTGGCGATATTTTTATGTAGGGTAATCACATTGCCCTTAAGGCTTCCATCAACGTCATAACTGAGGAAGTTACCACTATAGAAACCAATCAACCAGGCGACAATGAAAATAGCAGCCATGAGCCAATGAATAACTTGTGCCGTGCGAGTGTAATATTGTGCTGAGCTTGACATTGCAACATCCTGGCTTTGTTATAGGTAATTATTTTTAATAATAGATATCCCGTTGAGGTTCTCCTACAGTGTAAATGTAACGGAGCGTTTTATGCTTGGAACGGTCAAAAGGGTAATCTTAAGTTATAATTGTTATATTATGTAAAGATTAGCTAGAGTCATATCATAAAATGTGCCGTTTAGGCACAATACGCCTGCCAAAATTTAGATACAGGTTAGAAATCATGAAAAAGTTGGTGCTTATTGTTGCCCCTGTTGTTTTAGCTTTAACAGGATGCGTTACGCCAAATGGCAGTAACTCTGCAGGAACAACTTCTCAGCAGCTTGGTATGGCTGCACTAAAAGTTGCTGTAAATGCAAAATGTATTAATGAAATCAATACTCTTCCAGCATGGAAGACAGCGACACGTTTGATGACAACCGAACAACGTGACAATATCCAGACTGAAGTATGTGGTTGTGTCAGCGAAAAAGCGCCAAATAGCGTTACAGCTGTTGAATTGGCTACTGCTGCAATTGATCCGACTGCACGTGCAACGATTGTGACTCAAGTAGTTTCACAGACCGTAAATGCTTGTGTTGCAGAGACGTTAAAGAAAGCAAGTTAAGCGGAAAAGGCTGAGTTATCAGCCTGCTTCTTGAAAATCACACATTGCGTAGAATGGATGTGTGAGAATGCTATGAGTACACCGAATAAAAGACCTGAAAATTGGTCAAATTTAATGTGCTCCAGCGCATATTTCAAAACCATATCTACAACGATAAGATTGACCAAGACTGAGTTAATTGGTTGGGCAGCATGTCTCTACCCAAGCTTATAGTGTATTTAATCACTTTGAATGTAGTTCAACAGCACTAGTCAGGGTATGTATGGCTTTGTCATTTGATTTAAGGCCGGATAAAAATCTGAATAAGATGGAGATGGAGATGGAGATGGAGATGGAGATGGAGATGGCTATGAGATATGTGAATTGAAGATGTGAATGGAAAGATGAAATGAGAGTTGCTGGTGTGGATGAGGCGGGACGAGGCCCTTTGGTGGGTTCTGTTGTCGCTGCCGCAGTTATTTTAGACCCAAATAATCCGATTGAAGGTTTGAATGATTCTAAAAAGTTGACCGAAAAAAAACGGGAAAAGCTTTTTGTTGAAATTCAGGAAAAAGCACTTGCTTGGTCAATTGCCGAAGCAACTCATGCTGAAATTGATGAGCTCAATATTTTACAAGCCACTTTTCTGGCAATGCGTCGTGCAGTTGAAGCATTGGATACTCCACCCGTAAAAGTGATCGTGGATGGTAATCAAATTCCAAAAGGAATAACGATTCCATGTGAAGCGATTGTAGGAGGGGATGCCAGTCATGCAGAGATCAGTGCTGCAAGTATTTTGGCTAAAGTGACACGTGATCGTCAGATGCAAGAACTTGATCAGCAATTTCCAGATTATGGTTTTGCTAAACACAAAGGATACCCAACTAAAGCACACTTTGAAGCGATTGCGGCCCATGGTGTGATTGAGCAACATCGTCGTAGCTATGGTCCAGTGAAGAAAGCTTTGGGATTGTAAAAATAATTAAAGCGACTAAGGATAGTCGCTTTAATTATTTGAGAAGAATTCTGCGCATTAACGATTGAAGTTATTATGACGAGGGAACTCGTTATTCTCTTCTTCATAAGAATGTTGATAATCTTGATCAAGATGTTGCAGATGCTCATGCATGGCACGTTCATGGTGGATGCGTTGGTAAATTTCCTCACGATGTACAGAGACTTCTTTTGGAGCATTTACACCAATACGCACTTGATTGCCTTTTACGCCAAGCACAGTAACACTGACTTGATCCCCAATCATTAATGTTTCTCCGACACGACGGGTCAGAATCAGCATGTTTATCTCCTTGCTAAACGCTTAAACTTGCGACAGGGAATTCATTGTTTGAAAGCACAGCCTAATATACAGAAAATTCTAACAGAAATATGTAAAAAACATTCTTTTTCGTAAGTTCTGTGAGAATTTTCTTAAAACCTCAGAGCTAATATAACAGAGCCACTATAAAAAAAACTATAGTGGCTCTGTTTTTTTTCTTATTTACTTGCGAGTAAATATGTTTAAGCAGCTAATAATTAAGCACGAGCGCTACTTTCACCGTGTTCACGATCTAGGCCAAAAGCTGTATGTAAACAACGAACTGCTAGCTCTAAATAGTTTTCTTCGATGATGACAGACACTTTGATTTCTGATGTAGAAATCATGAGAATATTAATGCTTTCTTCGGCTAAAGCAGTGAACATTTTACTCGCGACACCAGCATGAGAGCGCATACCTACACCGACGATTGACACTTTTACAATGTCGTCACGGGTCACAACTTCACAACCTTCAATGCTATTTGCTGTTTGTTCTAAAATCGCTTTTGCTTTCGCTAAGTCGTTGCGATTTACAGTAAAAGTAAAATCAGTTGTACCATCTTCTTCAACATTTTGGATAATCATATCCACTTCAATGTTGGCATCACTAATTGGTGACAAGATTTTAGACGCAATACCCGGTTCGTCTGGAACACCCAAAATTGTTAATTTTGCTTCGTCACGGTTAAATGCAATGCCTGCAATGATTGGTTGTTCCATGTCGTCTTCTGCCTCAGTGGTAATTAGTGTGCCTACATTTTGTTTGAAATCTTCGTCAAATGCACCATCGTTTTCATTATCAAAACTCGATAATACACGTAATGGAACTTGATATTTGCCTGCGAATTCAACAGAGCGAATTTGTAACACTTTTGAGCCTAAAGATGCCATTTCCAGCATTTCTTCAAAAGAGATACGGTCAACTTTTTTTGCTTTTGGTGCAACTCGTGGGTCAGTAGTGTAAACACCATCTACATCGGTATAGATTTGGCATTCATCTGCTTTCAAGGCTGCTGCAAGTGCAACACCAGAAGTATCAGAACCACCACGACCTAAAGTGGTGATATTGCCATTGGCATCATAACCTTGGAAACCAGCAACGACGATGACACGACCTGCATCTAAATCAGCCGTCATAACATCAGTATCAATTGATTCAATACGTGCTTTAGTAAACGCGCTGTCGGTTTTAATCCCAACTTGACGACCTGTATATGACTTCGCTTCTACGCCAATTGAATTCAGTGCCATTGCTAACATGGAAATCGTTACTTGTTCACCCGTTGACACCATTTGATCTAATTCACGTGGGTCAGGGGTGCTGGTAATGGCCTTGGCAAGCGCAAGTAGGCGGTTGGTTTCACCACTCATTGCTGAAACAACCACGACCACTTTGTGACCATGATCATGCCAACGCTTGACACGACGAGCAACATTTAAAATGCGCTCAGGAGTACCCATAGAAGTACCGCCATATTTCTGTACGATTAATGCCATAGTTGTTCCATATAAGCCATGACCCTGAGAGGCATCAGGGTCAGTTACACAAAAGTGAAGTCTTGATTATTGTTCAAGCCAAGCAGGTAATGCTGCAATCACTTGATCAAACTTCTCGTTTAGTGGCGCGCCACCTTGTGCTAAGTCAGGTTTGCCACCACCTTTACCACCTAGCTCTTGAGCCAAGTGTTTGATGATGTCACCTGCTTTTAGAGTTGCAGTATATTGTTTAGCGACAGAGGCGATTAAACTCACTTTATCACCTTCAACGCCAGCTAAAATAATGACTGCATCTTCCAATTTTGATTTCACGCTATCGTGCAAATTGCGTAATGATTTGGCATCTAAACCTTGTACCGTGGTAATCAACGTTTGACGACCGGCAATGTCTTTCACTTGATCCAGGAGTTCTGCTGCTTGGAAGCTGGCTAACTTTTGATTCAGTTGTTCGATTTGCTTTTGTAAGCTAGAAGCAGTTTCAACAATTGCTTCAACTTTTTCTACTGTTTGATCTTTCTGTGCTTTTAATAAGCCATTGATCGTTTGGATATCTGTTTCAGCTTTTTGAACGACTTCAAGTGCTTTAGTACCCGTCACGGCTTCAATACGACGAACGCCCGCAGCAACACCACCTTCAGAAGTGATTTTGAACAGGCCGATGTCACCTGTACGCTTCACGTGAATACCACCACACAGTTCGATTGAGAAGTTTTTCTCGTCAATTACTGAACCCATAGACAGTACGCGAACTTCTTCACCATACTTTTCACCGAACAGCATCATCGCACCTTTGGCTTTGGCTGTTTCGATATCAAGCAACTCAGTACTTACCGCAGTATTGGCAATAACTTCGGCATTGACTAAGCGCTCAATTTGTTGCAATTGTTCAAATGAAACAGGTTGGTCATTGGCAAAGTCAAAACGTAAAATATCGCTCGCAACCAAAGAACCTTTCTGCTGCACATGCGCACCTAGAATCTGGCGTAAAGCAGCGTGTAAGAGGTGAGTTGCAGAGTGGTTGCGTGCTGTTGCTGCACGAATATCCGCTTTAACCGTCGCGTCTACGTTCTGAGTCGCTTTGAGGTTACCCATAGTCACGATACCTTGGTGTACAAAAGCGCCACCAGATTTTTTAGTATCTTGAACTTCAAAGATACCAGTATCATTTTTGAATAGACCTGTGTCACCGATTTGACCGCCACTTTCTGCATAGAAAGGGGTTTGGTTCAATACGATAAGCGCTTCGTCGCCTTCATTGATTTCATCAACTTGAACGCCATCTTTATAGATTGCAACAATTTGACCTTGACCCTGAGTCGAATCATAGCCATCAAATTGAGTTTCGCCTTCAACTTTGACAATGCTGTTATAGTCAACTGCGAATTTACCTGCATCACGCGCACGTTGACGTTGTGCTGCCATCTCTACTTCGAAACCGGCTTCATCAATGGTCAGATCACGTTCACGTGCGATATCAGCTGTTAAGTCTGTCGGAAAACCATAAGTATCGTAGAGTTTGAATACAGTTTCACCTGGAATGACATTACCTTTCAGTTGAGCCAATTCACCTTCGAGCAATTTTAAGCCTTGCTCAAGTGTTTTCGCGAATTGTTCTTCTTCTTTTAGCAATTGTGCTTCGATACGCGCTTGCTGTGCAGCAAGTTCTGGATAGGCATCGCCCATCACTTCAATCAGCGGTTGCAACATCTTATAGAAGAATGAACCGGTTGCGCCTAGCTTGTTACCATGACGGACCGCACGACGAATGATACGACGCAATACATAACCACGACCTTCGTTTGAAGGGTTAACACCATCAGCAATCAAGAATGAACATGAGCGAGCATGGTCAGCAATGACTTTTAATGAAGCTGGGTATTCAACTGGTTTATTTTGAGCTTTCGCTTCTGCTTCAATTGCAGTGGTATCTAGACCAATGATGTCAGCCGCAGCTTTTAATAAGTGTTGGAACAGGTCAATTTCATAATTTGAATTGACATGTTGCAGTACAGCCGAAATACGCTCCAAGCCCATACCTGTATCAACAGAAGGTGCTGGAAGAGGGTGCATGACACCATCTGCAGTACGGTTGAACTGCATGAAAACGTTGTTCCAGATTTCGATGAAACGGTCGCCATCTTCTTCAGGCGTGCCTGGTAAGCCACCCCAGATATGGTCTCCATGATCAAAGAAAATTTCAGAACATGGACCACATGGACCGGTGTCACCCATAGCCCAGAAGTTGTCTGATGCGTATTGACCACCTTTATTGTCACCAATACGGATAATACGTTCAGCATCGATTCCGATTTCTTTATTCCAGATATCAAATGCTTCATCATCGGTGTGATAAACCGTGACATATAAGCGATCTTTCGGTAAGCCTAACCACTGTTCGCTGGTCAAAAATTCCCAAGCAAATTTCAGCGCATTTTGTTTGAAATAATCACCGAAAGAGAAGTTACCTAACATTTCAAAAAAGGTATGGTGACGTGCGGTATAACCGACATTGTCGAGGTCATTGTGTTTCCCGCCGGCGCGGACACACTTTTGTGATGAAACAGCACGTACATAATCGCGCTTTTCTAAACCTAAGAAGCAATCTTTAAACTGGTTCATACCAGCATTGGTAAACAGCAAAGTTGGGTCGTTGGCGGGAACCAGAGAACTCGAAGCGACACGTGTATGCCCTTGCGATTCGAAATAACGCAAAAATGCTTCACGGATTTCAGCTGATGTCATAAAGCGAGTACTCACAACCAAGACACTCCATAATTTTGAATTTGGCTATTTGCAACAAGGTACGTTGTGTCTAATGTTCTACAATCGAACCCAGTGCGTGGCATAGATTTTAAAAGTGCTAAATTATAACGGAAAATACCCGCCTCACCAACGATTTTACAAGCAATATCATATAAAACTGTGTTTAAGCTAAAAATCTATATTCAACAATGCGCTTGATGTTTTACCATATAGCATAGAAAAGATGATGTTTTGATGAAGAAGGACGCTACATGCAACGTATCGCTATCA
The DNA here is from genome assembly GCF_000876115.1 of Acinetobacter sp. NBRC 110496. Taxonomy (NCBI): domain Bacteria; kingdom Pseudomonadati; phylum Pseudomonadota; class Gammaproteobacteria; order Moraxellales; family Moraxellaceae; genus Acinetobacter; species Acinetobacter sp. NBRC 110496. Next base: position 56,434 of record NZ_BBTF01000006.1, on the reverse strand, counting down.
ATGGATTTGGTCGAATTGGTCGGAATGTATTACGTGCGTGGTTTGAGAGTCCTAAGCAATTTCAGTTTGATATCGTTGCCATTAATGATATTGCTGATGTGCAGACCTTGGTGCATTTATTCAAATATGACACCACGCATGGGCGTTTTGCCGGAAAAATTGAGATTCAGATTGAAAACCAGCATATTTTTCTGAATATTCAGTCCAACCAACGCCAGTTAAAGCTACAGGTTTTTAAACAGGCCCAGCCTGAATTATTACCGTGGGCAAACTTAGATATTGATGTAGTACTTGAATGTACAGGTTTATTCCGCTCACGGGTTGATGCCACTCGTCATGTTGAAGCGGGTGCGAAGCGAGTGATTATTGGTGCTGCACCTTTTGATTCGGTCGATGCGGCGATTGTCTATGGTGTCAATCACAACGAGGTTAAAGCCTCAGATCAAATTATTTCTAGTGTTTCATGTACTACACAGGCATTGGTACCATTGGTCAAAATTATTGATGATGCCTTTGGTATTGATACGGCATTAATGACAGAAATCCATGCAGTTACGGCAGATCAATCGGTATTGGATCATGCGCATCGGGATTTACGTCGTGCACGTGCGTCTGGGCAAAATATTATTCCAACCACATCAAGTGCCTTGGGTGCATTGAAGCAGGTCATGCCGAAAATGGAAGATCGGATCAATGGTTATTCCATTCGTGTACCGACCATTAATGTGGCAGCGATTGATCTTACTTTTGTTTCACATTCGCCGATTACCGTGCATAAAATCAATGAAGTTTTGAGCAAAGCTGCACAATTTGATTATGCGCAGATTATGCAAGTGACAGATGAAGATCTGGTTTCGAGTGACTTTAATCATTCACCGTATTCTCTAATTGTTGATTTAACCCAGACCATGGTGGTGGGGCATCAAGCAAAAGTTTTTGCGTGGTATGATAATGAATGGGGATATGCAAATCGCTTGCTGGATTTGTGTGAATCTTTTTGTAATTAATATTTTAAATAAGATATAAATAATAATGTGGGGTATTGCATGACATTGATGTTTGTTTGGGGATTTATTGCTGTTTTATTGTTGGCGGTGGCTTTTTTATTCTGGTTTCAGTATAAAAATGTAGAAGCACCAAACCAAGATATTCAGGTGTTACACCTAGAAGAAAAAGTGCTGCATCTGGAATTACACCTGAAAAAGAGTCTGGAAATCATGCAGGATCTCGCTAAAAAGATGCATGTACAACAAGAAGTTTTGGATCGAACTGTGGCAAATATTGCTGCATTGGAAAAGCAGAATGTTGAGCTGGTGAATGTTTTGGAGGTGTTGATACAGACACCTAAAAATCTTAAAGATGATAGCTAAGTTTAAAATTTGAATCTTGAGACTTAGTATTTAGTAGTAAAAATAAGCTCATTTGTAAGATTATGTGGAGCGAAACCCAAGGTGGAACTTAAGTAGGTTCTATTTTTAATATAATACTAATAAAAATAAGGGGATTAAATTGATCAATATAAATGGGAAAACAAAGTTAATCGTTTTAATTGGTGATCCGATTGAAAAAGCTAAAACGCCAGAGTTGATGAATCAATTATTAGCAAATAGAGGATTGCTGGGAGAATATATTGCAATTGGTTTTCACATCTCTCCAGAACATTTAAAGGATGCAATAGAAGGCATCAAAAAAATTCATAACTTTGTTGGAGCAGTTGTGACCATGCCATATAAACAGCAGATTATTTCTTTAATTGATTCATATGAAAGTGAAGTAAAGTTTATCGAAGCATGCAATCTAATCTACCGTCAGCCAGATGCAAGTTTGCATGGATATAACTTTGATGGAGTTGGTTTTGTTGCAGGTCTGAAAAGCAACGGATATGTATTGAAAAATAAGCGCTGCGTTTTGATGGGTGCTGGTGGAGCTGCTTCAGCAATTGCATATGCCTTATTGGCTGAAGAATGTTTGGAACTCAATATTTTGAATCGCTCTCATGAACGGGCTGAAAAATTAAAACATCATCTACAGGCGAAATTTAAAAATATTAAGATCAAAATTAATGAAAAAGTGGTTGAGCATTTTGATTTGCTTATTAATGCAACTCCGCTTGGCATGAATGAAGCAGATCCATTGCCAACGACAGAAGATATAATTAAAAAAGCAAAAATGGTGGCAGAATGTGTTGTAACAGTTGAAAAAACAAAGTTATTAACGCTGGCTGAGCAACACACCCAAATACATTTTGGAAAAGCCATGCTTGAGGGACAGCTCAGTTTAATGCTTGAATTATTTATGCAGAAAAGATGTTGAAAATATGATTTTAAAATTTATACAGCTAAATCCAGATTAGTCTAAATTTTTTGTGCATGGTATTCACTAACGTGTTAGACTTAGAGAAATCGGGCGTACTCCCGATTTTTTTATGTGGTTGCTTTTTGTGTGGATGCTTCCACATTGAACAGATTTTAGGTTTGGAACATGGCCATTTCAGAGACATGGTTGCTCCCTGACGGGGTAGCAGATGTATTGCCAGAACAAGCGCAAGTGGTTGAAACCTTGCGTCGAGAAGCGTTAGATTTCCTCGCAGTTCGAGGTTATCAATTGGTGTATACACCATTTATTGAGTATATCGAATCGCTCTCGTTACTTTCAGAATCTAATCAAGATTTGGATTTAGTTACATTCAAAGTCATTGATCAGCTTTCAGGTCGTCTACTTGGTGTTCGTGCGGATATGACACCGCAAGTGGCACGTATCGATGCTCACGTACGCCCAGTTGAAGGCGTAGCGCGTTATTGCTATGCAGGTTCAGTCTTGCATACCAAACCACAGAATTTTAATGCAACGCGTGCACCATTACAGTTAGGTGCAGAGTTGTATGGTCATGACAGCATTGAGGCCGATGTTGAAATGATCAATGTCATGCTCGCATTAATTGAGCACACTCACACTTTAGAAGGGGCTCACTTAGACCTCGGTCATGTCGGTTTATTCCGTAGTTTGGTGAAACGTGCTGGTTTAAATAAAAATACGGAAAGTGAACTTTCTGATTTATATCAGCGTAAAGCATTGCCAGAGCTTGAGGCGTTTACCCAAGATTTAGCAATGGGTACGGATTTTTATGCATTAGGTCGTTATGCAAGTGACCTTGATGCATTACAGGCGCATTTAAGCCAAGATATTTTAAGCGATGTTGATTTTAAAACTGCATTGGATGCATTGAAATCGACATTGGCGCAAATTCAGTCACGTTGGTCAAATCTGAATATTGGTGTGGATGTCGTTGAATTACGCAGTTATCACTACCATACAGGCTTGATGTATGCCATCTATGCACCCAATCGAGCAGCACCACTGGCTCAAGGTGGGCGTTATGATGGTATTGGTGAGCACTTTGGTCGTGCCCGTCCAGCAACTGGTTTTAGTTGTGATTTATATGCTTTAGGTGCAACTCAGTTTGTTGAAATTGAAACTGTGGTTGCCCCAAAAGGCCAAGACCAAGATTTATTAAATGCAATTGTAGATGCGCGTAGCCAAGGCTTACGTGTGGTGCAATTGTTAGGTAATGATGATTTAAGCTCAGTGCCTTATGCGACCCATCAGTTGGTGTCTCAAAACGGGCAATGGGTGATTGAAAAAATTTAATTGCCAAGTTATTCAGACTTGGTTTCCAATTTTAACAGCATGATGTAATGAGGCTATTATGGGCAAAAATGTTGTGGTACTTGGTACCCAATGGGGCGACGAAGGAAAAGGTAAAATCGTCGACCTGCTCACAGATCAAGCGGCTGCGGTAGTTCGCTATCAAGGCGGACACAACGCAGGACATACTCTTGTCGTAGGTGGTAAGAAGACTGTATTACACCTCATTCCATCAGGTATTTTACGTGAAAACGTATTGTGCTTAATTGGCAATGGTGTCGTTCTTTCTCCTGAAGCATTAATTAAAGAAATGGCGATTTTGGAACAAGAAGGCGTACCTGTTAAGGAGCGTTTACGTGTTTCTCCAAACTGTCCATTAATCTTGCCAAACCACATCGCGCTTGACCAAGCACGTGAGAAAAAACGTGGCAATGCCAAAATTGGTACGACAGGTCGTGGTATCGGCCCTGCATATGAAGACAAAGTTGCACGTCGTGCAGTACGTGTCGCAGATTTGATTCGTGGCGGTGCATTGCTTGAAGAAAAACTCAAGGAAATGCTTGAGCTTCATAACTTCCAGCTTTCTCAATTCTATGGTGTTGACGAAGTTAAGTTTGAAGATGTTCTTGCACTTTGTAATGAATGGCGTGAAGTGCTTGCACCATTAGTCATTGACGTGACTAAAGTGTTACATGATTACCGTAAAGAAGGTAAGGCAATCATGTTTGAGGGCGCACAAGGTTCATTGCTTGACATCGATCATGGTACTTATCCATTTGTAACCAGTTCAAATACCACTGCGGGTGGTGTAAGCTCTGGTTCAGGTATGGGGCCATTGCATTTAGACTATGTATTGGGTATCACTAAAGCCTATACAACACGTGTCGGTGCAGGTCCATTCCCAACTGAGTTGCACTATGATGCGGCAACAGATACTGGCGATGCGATTGGCCGTCACTTAGGTACGGTTGGTCATGAATTTGGTGCATCTACTGGCCGTCAACGTCGTTGTGGTTGGTTCGATGCTGAGATCCTACGTCGTTCAGTTGAAGTGAACTCATTGTCTGGTATTTGCTTAACTAAACTTGATGTACTAGATGGTTTGGAAGAAGTAAAAATCTGTGTCGGTTATGAAGATGTGGATTCAGGTTGTGCAGGTTCTTCTGATGCGATTTCATTCGAAAGCTTGAAACCTATCTATGAAACCATGCCAGGCTGGAGCGAGTCGACTGTTGGCTTGACTCAAATCGAGCAACTTCCTGCAAATGCATTGGCATATGTGCGCCGTATCGAAACTTTAATTGGTTGCCCAATTGATATCGTTTCTACAGGCCCTGACCGTGCAGAAACAATCGTATTACGTCATCCGTTTTCAGCATAAGCTGAGTCGATGATAAAAAAAGCTCTCATCATTTTGAGGGCTTTTTTTATGGGAAAAATTTCAAGTGAGAGGTTAGGGTGTGACTCTGAAACTGATTGCTGAAGACTTTATTCAACCAGAACATATTGATAGGGTTTTACCGCTTTATCAGGAACTGATTGAGAAAACTAGAACCGAAGCAGGATGCATTGCTTATGATCTTTATCATGATCATAAGCAAAGAGGACATTTTGTTTTTATTGAAGAATGGATAAATCGTGAAGCACTGGATTTACATGTGCAATCTGAACATTTCCAAAGATTAGTGCCGCAAATTGATCAATATCAAGTACAGATAGGGCGTTTTACCCATCTACATCGTTTTGAGGTTTTATTGCCCCATAAAGAAACTAAGTAATTTAATTGAGTTCTTGATCCCAAACCAGCAATAGCAAAAAAACAGCTTTGAATTCCCATCTTTATTATTTCACAGCCTGAAAAATCCTCGTTATATTAGCTTTACGTTCAAACAAAGAGGGTTTTAATAATGACCAAAAAGAGAATTCGCTACAATGGCTATGAATTGGCGTGCCGATGTTGATTTAAATCTAAGCGCTTAAAAAGGTACAAACCAATTTTGATCAAGGCGGGGAGAGAGGTTGGTTTGAACATTTAAACAATAATAATACTGAGTGTTTGATAATAAAATTTATAAAAAATCGAAGAGAACCGAAAGGTTCTCTTTTTTATTAGGATTATTGTTCAATCTCTTTCACTGCATTGTAGACCGCTGCAGGTTCAATATTGAGGATTTTTTTACCGAAGCTTCTGAGCCACCACACCAGTTGCGAGGTGAACGGGACTGTTGCGGAAACCTCAACAATATTCTCCTCTAGGGATTGAATGATTTGATCTCTGCTCAGTTGGCTTTCGTAGAAGCTTTTGGCCGTACTTTCGCTCATGGTCAGCTTTAACTGGATCTGTTCGGTTGGTTTATTGTAGTCAACGCGGAAACCGAGTGCACCCGATTCGATATAGCTATCAAGCTCAAAATTGACAGGGTGCAAGGCGCGGCTTTCCAATACAGTTGCAGCCTTAAAACGATGTAATGCAAAAGTTTGCACTTCAGTTTTATCGTTTCGGGTACAAATCAAATAAATCACTGCACCTTTTTGAACTAAAGCCAATGGATTCAAAATATAAGTTTTATCTTCACCTTGATGAGTTCGTGCACGATAAATACATTCGATCTGTTTGTCTTGCAATAAGCCTTCATAAATTGCCTGTTGCGCATGTTTATCGACCACAGGCGGGATTAAAGGTTGTGTCGCCGGTACAATACGGACACGGTTGATCCATTGTCTAACATTGTTTTGCGTTGATAGGCTACGTTTGGCCAGATCGAACCAAGGTGTCATTTCTTCTAATAAACTGGGGGGAAGCAAGTGGCGCAAATGTTCTTCGACCATCATAAAAGTGACGGCTTGTGAGCTGGTCATATGTGGCAAGCTCTGAATTGGTGCATCGGAGCGCCAACGCCAGCCTTGTGGTACGGTTTTATTGCTTTCAATAGGGAATCGTTGAGCAATTTGGTTTAAATCACGCTGAATGGTACGCAAGCTGATATCAATGCCTTCACGTTCTAATATTTCTTGTAATTCACGTGTGCCCATCCATTTCCCTGTCGAAAGACGAGATAAAATTTGCCATTGGCGATATAGGCTATTGGAGGTTTCTTTTTCTTGTACGGATGACATAAGCGTAATACGTAATTTAATGATCTAAAGCAGACACAATAAAAAAACTCTCCCTATTTATCAAGTCTATCGGATACGGATTACGTATTTACGACTGAAATGGGTATGCTTTTGCATAAATATTCTAAGTCTGGTTGAAAATTGATCGTTTTATATAAGTGGCATTGAAATTGCTTTTACTAAATATAGATAAATGATGAGACGAGGTTTTTTATGTCAGAACAAGAACACAACCTACATGTCAGCACAGATTATTATGCACCAGAACAGAATGCAGCGGTCGCCGTTGACAGGTCTACATTTATTCCAAAATTCAATGTGACCAGTAATTTATTTGAACAGCTCAAATCACAATTTTTTAATGAAATGTTGGATGACAAAAGCTTTAACGGTGAAGCATCGAAAAAAATTGAACAGTGGTTGAGTATTCGTAGTCTTGAAGACTTAAAAACGTTAGAGGCACAGGCAAAGCAGCATTTTCTCTACCAAGGAATCACTTTTAATGTTTACGGTGATCAAGCAGGTGCAGAACGAACCATTCCATATGATCTGATTCCTCGTGTGATTGAAAAGAAGCAATGGGAACAGATTGCCGCAGGTTGTGAGCAACGAGTGAAAGCGCTGAACTTGTTTTTAGATGATATTTATCATGGCCAGCATATTCTAAAAGAAGGATTGATTCCTGCACAGCAAGTCATTGCCCATGAAGCTTTTCAACCGCATATGTTAAAACACCAGCTTAAAGGAAAGATCTATTCACAAATCAGTGGTATTGACATTATTCGCGATGGTCAGGGTGATTTCTTTGTCTTGGAGGATAATTTACGGACGCCCTCAGGAGTGTCTTATATGCTGGAAAGCCGAAAAATCAGCCAGAAATTGATGCCAGATCTATGTAGCAGCAATAATTTGCAGGGCATTGAGCAATATCCAAGTTTGTTAAAAGCGGTTCTGGAAGAAAATGCTTATGTTGATCAGCCTATGATTGTCGTGCTCACCCCAGGTCGTTTTAACAGTGCCTATTACGAGCATTCATTTTTAGCCCGTGAAATGGATGTGCCATTGGTGACCAGTCGAGATCTGTTCGTCGAGGATGAGAAAGTTTTTGTCAAAACCATCCGTGGCCGTCAGCAAGTCGATGTGATTTATCGCCGTGTTGATGATGATTTTCTTGATCCACTGAGTTTTAGACCTGATAGCAGTTTGGGGGTTGCAGGTTTGATGTCTGCATACCTACAACATAATGTAGTGATTGCTAATGCGCCGGGAACTGGGGTGGCAGATGATAAATCGATCTATCCTTATGTTGATCAAATGATTCAATTTTACTTAGGTGAAACATCGATTTTAAATAATGTACCCACCTATCAATGTCGAGATGCTGACCAGCTGGATTATGTATTGGCCAATATCGAAAAATTGGTGATTAAAGAGGCGCAAGGTTCGGGTGGCTATGGCATGTTGATTGGCCCTCAAGCAGATCAAGAGCAAATTGACGGATTTAGACAAAAACTCATCGAGACGCCACATTTATATATAGCACAACCGACTTTGGCACTTTCTGTTGCGCCAACGCTAACTACTGAAGGGGTTGCAGAGCGGCATATTGATTTGCGTCCATTTGTTTTAAGTTCACCTTATCGAACCGAAATTGTACCTGGTGGATTAACAAGGGTCGCTATGCAGGCAGGTTCACTTGTTGTTAACTCCTCACAGGGGGGAGGCATTAAAGATACATGGGTGGTTGAAACCTTACGTTCCTAAATGATATGCCATCGTCTGAATGATGAAATAAGACAGTGTTGTGGCGTTATAACAAATATACAGGAGGAGATGTATGCTTTTACTGAGTTCAAGTGCTCAACATATTTATTGGTTAGGACGTTATTTGTTTCGTATCGGTCATGTGGCTGGGCAATTGCCTTTTGTTGATAATCTTCAGGCTACAGATTTTGCACAGGCACTTTGTTTGCATATTGCTGATGCCGAGAGCTTGAATTATTTTATGTTGGATCGGCAGCAACCCTACTCTTTATTAAGCCAACTTGAGATTGCGCGTGACAATATTCAAGAATTGAGGGGGTTGTTATCTGCTCAGGCCTATGCTGAGTTGAATTATCTGCTTAAAAATACAGTAGCGGATGGCTTGGCGATTCAAAGTGTCGTGCAAAGCTGCTGTGATATTCTAAGCAGGGAGCAAGAAGAAATCTTTTTATTCTTTCATATTGGGCAAAGTATTGAGCAAATAGATATACATTTCAGATTTCAATACAATGTGCCTGAAGTATTTGAAGCTATTGATCCTGAAATAGAGCAGTTATTTCAGTTGGGATGGCAGGATTTACAACCAAGTTGGGAGATATTGAAAGATCAGCCTTATTTGAATCAGTTTTATGCATTTACTTATAAGTTGGAAAATCAATTTGAGGCATCCTCATGAAACTTATGGTCAATCATCAGACACATTATCGTTATACGGAGGTTGCGAGGAATAGTGTCCAGTCGATTAAAATGATGCCGCAGAGTTCACGGCATCAGCATATTGAAAACTGGCAGATCAGCGTGCCTGGGCAATATTCCTGTCAGCGCGATGCATTTAATAATTTGTGGATTACGGCAACGCAGCGCCATGATTATCGTTATTTAACCATCATGGCACAGGGGGTAGTTGATCTACACCCAACTGAGTTGGGTCATGCAGAAACGAATGTATCGCCGATGCTATTTCTACAGCGTACAATGATGACATGTTGTGATTTGACCATGTCGGACTTTGCTCATTCGTTTGTTAAGCTAAAAGATCGCCAGCATTTGATTGTGTTAGCAGAAAAGATTTTGCAGCAAGTCCCATATCAACCAGAAACGACTTCGGTAACCACCTCGGCGATTGATGCTTTTTATGCAGGGCAGGGAGTGTGTCAGGATCATACGCATATCTTCATTGCCATGTGTCGTGCTTTACAGTTGCCAGCACGTTATATATCGGGTTATATCTATGATGAAAACCAACCGCACCTTGCCAGTCATGCATGGGCTGAGGTTTTTGTGGAGAATGAATGGTATTGTTTTGATATCAGTAACCAGATATTTACACCCCAAAATCATATTTATGTTGCGGTCGGGCGCGACTATTTAGATGTAGCACCAGTGCGAGGTATTCGCGAGCAAGGTGGGGTGGAAAGTATGATGTCTGTGGTACAAGTTTTGGCATGTTAAGTATAAAGAGAGAAAGATGACCTATTGTTGTGCATTAAGATTAGAGCAAGGTTTGGTATTGATTAGCGATACTCGAACCAATGCCGGGGTCGATCATATTTCTGTATTTCGTAAGTTGCATACTTTTGGGGTAGAAGGTGAGCGTTTTATTGCGCTACAAACATCGGGCAATCTGGCAACGACTCAGGCTGTGATTGGACATTTGCAAAATGCTTTGGCCTTGCATCAAGAACCAAACTTATATAGTGCCAATACCATGTTTGAGGTGACTGAGCTAGTTGGTAAAACCTTACGTAAGGTGCTAGAGGATATTACCACTGATACTCAGGAGCAAATGAATTACTCATGCAGTATTTTGGTAGGGGGGCAGATTAAAGGCGAAGAGATGCAGCTATATAATGTCTATCCACAAGGGAATTTTATTTGTGCAACCACGGATACACCTTATTTTCAAATTGGTGAAAGTAAATATGGTAAGCCTATTCTGGATCGTGCCTTGTACTATGATATGCCGCTGGATGATGCGTTACGTTGTTCATTGATTTCTTTTGATTCGACATTACGTTCCAATGTATCGGTTGGTTTACCCCTAGATGCTTTGGTTTACCATAAAGACAGTTTTAAAATTCCAGAGGGTAAGCGCATAGGGGAAGATGACCCATACTTTACGCAGATCAGTAAACAATGGTCAGAGACTTTACGCCGTGGTTTGCAAGAGCTGCCCAAGCCAACTGCCGATTATGGTTTGTAAATCATGACTCGCTCTCAGACTGATAACGATGTTTGTTTGAGAGGGAGTTATTTAAACCCTTGAAATGTTCTTGCTTAGAAGACGATCCAGTGACAGGATGGTGGGCCGAGTTGTGATCAGTATGGCAAGAACAAACATATACAACAGGTCGTGCACATAGAAGAACCAACTCAGCCAGCTCATAGCATCTAAGCCATTAGGAATGGTATGTATGCCAACGGTGTATAAAGCGGTCATGCAGATCACAAACAGTAAAATGCTGCTGATTTGAGTCAATAAACCGATAATCAACAATAAACCTGCAAGCATTTCTGTGGCAGAAACAAAGCTACTCATGATTTCTGGAAAAGGAATGCCAGCTCCGGTGATGGTTTCCAGCATAATCAATCGGTTTTTCTCTACGAAAAGCTTATTGAATCCCGTGCTAAAGAAAAAAATGCCGATTGAAATTCGTATTAGAAATAGCACGAATTGCTGAATCGGCATTTTATAGAGCGGATTATCGTAAACCAGTTTGAGCATTCGATTCTGGAATGGTTAAAACCATATTAGAGATAAAACACAGAAAATGATCAAGTGGTATTTAGTGATCTAGTTGCCGTATAGGGCGGGCAGTTAGGCGGCAAAGCAGCTCGTAGCCTAAAGTTCCATTCGCTGCTGCAACCTCATCAACCAAGCGAGATTGCCCCCAGAGTTCAACTTTTGTGCCAATTTCGGCATCCACATTGCTGATATCAATGGCGATCATGTCCATACTGACACGGCCAACAACAGGGACAAGTTGTTGATTGATCGCAACAAAGTTTTGTTTGATATAAGTCCGTGGATAGCCATCCCCATAGCCAATTGAAACAATCGCAATTTTTGTTGGGCATGTGGCTGAATAGGTCGAACCATAACCGACAAATTCCCCTTGTTGAATCTGATTCAGTGCAATGATTTCGGCACTAAAGGTCATGACGGGCTTTAGATCAAGCTCATGCACATTTTTATCGGCAAAGGGAGACGCGCCGTAAAGCATAATACCCGGGCGTACAAAATCAAAATGTAGTTCGGGATATTTATAAATTGCAGCTGAATTACAACAAGATACCAAGATGGGTTCGCAGGCCTGCTTTACCTGTAAGAACTGTTGTTTCTGTTGCTCGTTTAAAGGATGCTCTACATCGGCATTGGCAAAATGCATGGCCAGTACACAAGTAAAACCTTCAGTTTTTAAGCGATGAATGACTTTAATAATTTCATCTACTTTAAAACCTAAACGGTTCATTCCGCTGTTTAGCTTGACCCAAACTTTTAGGCCTAATGCATTGTAAGCCGTTTTATGTTGAATCAACCATTCAACTTGTTGAGTGTGATGAACGATACATTCGAGTTTCTGTTCAATGACTTGTGCCATTTCATCTTCAGAGAATACACCCTCAATCAGGGTAATGGGTTGAGTATATCCCAGTTGCCTGATTTCCAAGGCTTCTTCTAAGCAGGCGACACCAAAAGCGTCCGTGCCCTCAAGGGCGGCTAAACAGTTTTTAACTCCATGTCCGTAGGCATTGGCTTTGACCATACTGACAATTTTTGAATGTGGAGCAAGTTGTTTAACACGGTTTAAATTATATTGCAGTGCGTTACTGTCAATATAAACTGTAGCTTGGCGCACCCTGAGTTCTCCTTTGGGTCGACTTGAAACATATATAAAGCAGGAATCGTTTAGATATTATTCGTCATCTTCATACTGAGCATAGAACTCAGGCGAGAGGTTACTAAAACGGGTATATTGGCCTTCGAAGGCCAGACGAACGCTACCAATAGGGCCGTTACGCTGTTTGCCGATAATGATTTCAGCTGTGCCTGCTTCCTTCGACTCTTTGTTATAGACTTCATCACGGTAAATAAACATGATTAAGTCGGCATCCTGCTCGATCGCACCCGATTCACGTAGGTCTGACATGACAGGACGTTTGTTTGGTCGGTTCTCCAAACTACGGTTTAACTGAGAAAGTGCAATCACAGGACATTGCATTTCTTTGGCAAGCGCTTTTAAGCTTCGCGAAATTTCCGAGATCTCACCCACACGGTTATCACCCATACCAGGAACTTTCATCAGCTGTAAATAGTCGACCATGATACAGCCGATTTTACCATCATGCATTTTAGCCACACGACGTGCACGCGCACGAAGTTCGGTAGGTGGGAGGGCAGATGAGTCATCGATGTAAAGATGCATTTCTTGTAGCTGAAGAATGGTTCCGGTGACTTTGGTCCATTCATCGGCATCCAGATTACCTGAACGTAAATGTCCTTGATGGACTTTACCCATGGCAGAAATCAAACGCATCGCAATCGAGTCTGCTGGCATCTCCATGGAGAATACTAATGCAGGTAGGCGGTTATATTGCAGTACACTTTCGACAAGGTTCATGGCGAATGTGGTTTTACCCATCGATGGACGTGCCGCGACAATAATTAAGTCGCCGGGTTGCATGCCTGAAGTTTTATTGTCCAGCTCTAGGAACCCAGTGGTTAAACCGGTAATGTTACCATCGAGTTTAGATAGTTCATCTAATTTGGTAATCACATCAGCAGTCACAGAGCTGATGGATTTTGGTCCAGAATCTTTTTTATTGTTGTTGTGCTGTTCCGCCAAAGAGAAAATACTGGTTTCTGCTAAATCAAGAATTTCGCTGACTGGACGACCTTTAGTGTCATAGGCATTTTGTAAAATATCACTGCTGATCTTGATCATGTTACGCAGCGTTGAGAACTCTTTGATTTTATTTGCATAAATTTCAAGATTGTAGAAGCTTGAAGGAGAGTCTGCCATCAATTGCATCAGGTATTCCTCACCGCCAATAGCATCGAGCAAATTCTGTTTGAGTAACCAGTCATTCACTAAAACTGCATCATAAGGCGAGTTCTCTTGTGCTAGTTTCTCAATGGCACGATAGATATATTTGTGACGTGTGGCATAAAAATCATTTTCTTTGAGTAAGTCACTGACTTGTTCGAATGATTCGGCAACTGTCATCAAAGCAGCTAAAACAGCTTGCTCAATGGCAAGATTATGCGGTGGGGTGCGGAATTCTTTTAGTTGACCAGAGTCATTCACTTTACTCTCTGTGTTTGGAGCATTTTTGGAAAAATTGGCATTCGCCTGTGACATAACAAGACCTAATAAAAAGATGAAACCCTAACGACTGACTATCTTAATCCAAATGGAAGCTATCGGGACAATTTAATTCAGGGAAAATTGTGTAAGCGATGCAATAGCACAATAGATAGTCATATATGTGATTGCATCGACGCTTGTGATTTTGAGGATGGTCTTGAATTAAGGTTTTACAAACCAGTCTTGTTCAAAGCGTCCGTTTTTAAAACGGTATGCTGAAAGACCATAGCGAAGATTATTTTTTTGTGCATCTTTAACAAAGCCCGTGTCTTTGCCTAAAGAATAGAGGAAAGCATCAAGCAAGAGTAGGGTAGCATCGATAAACCACCAGAAACCTAAGCCGCCAAAGGTGATCAATTTTAGAATACCACTGGTTTTCTTGCCGAGATAGAAACGATCTATTCCGAAGAAACCTAAAAACATGGCGAGTATTAAAGCAATGATACGATTTTTCTTTTGCATATAGGGCCCTATTAGAGAAAAATAATTATATAAATTTAATTTAGAGTTAGATTTTCTGTATTTAATTAGACATAAAAAAAGAGCATGTAAAACATGCTCTTTTTCTTTGCAGAAATTACTCAGATACGATAGTAACGAGAACTTCAGCAACAACATCATGATGCAATTGGATTGCGATGTTGAATTCACCAGTGTGACGAAGCGCACCGTTTGGTAAACGAACTTCTGCACGGTCAACAACAAGACCAGCATTCGTTAAAGCATCAGCGATGTCACGAGTACCGATAGAACCGAATAGTTTACCTTCGTCACCAGCTTTCGCAGTGATTACGATGTTAACTTCGTTCAATTGTTCAGCACGTGCATTCGCAGCAGCTAATACTTCAGCTTCTTGCTTCTCAAGTTCAGCACGACGAGCTTCAAAAGCAGCAGTGTTTGCTTCAGTTGCAGCTACAGCTTTACCTTGAGGGATCAAGAAGTTACGACCGTAACCAGCTTTAACTGATACTTTGTCGCCTAATTTACCAAGGTTCTTAATGCGTTGTAATAAGATAACGTCCACAGCTCACCTCACTTACTTATGGTTGTCAGTGTACGGAATCAAAGACAAATAGCGAGCTTGTTTAATAGCTAACGCTAATTGACGTTGATAACGAGCTTTAGTACCTGTAATACGGCTAGGAACAATCTTGCCGTTTTCAGTGATGTACTGTTTTAAAGTGTCGATATCTTTGTAGTCGATGTACGCAACATTCTCAGCTGTAAAGCGGCAGAACTTGCGACGACGGTAAAAACGTGCCATTGATGTTCTCCTTATTCAGCTTCTTGAACTGCTTGTTGTGCTTCTTCACGTTGAGCTTTACGCGCACGTTTTTCTTCAGCACTCTTAGCAAGTAAAGATTCTTCAGTAATTGCGTGTTCACGACGGATGATGATGTTACGAATGATTGCATCGTTATAACGGAACAATTCTTCTAATTCATCAAGAGTCGTTTGACCACATTCAACATTCATAAGAATGTAGTGTGCTTTGTGAATTTTGTTAATCGGGTAAGCCAATTGGCGGCGGCCCCAATCTTCTAAACGGTGAATTTGACCTTCAGCTTCTTTGATCTGAGAGATATAGCGTTCAACCATACCTACAACTTGATCGCTTTGGTCTGGATGTACCAATAGTACGATTTCGTAGTGACGCATTGTCAGCTCCTTACGGTTTAAGCAGCCCCTGATTATAAAAATCAGAAGCAAGGAGTCATAACTTAAAAGTTATGTCGCAAATTGCGAAGCGGCGATTATATGCAAATCAGCGCGATAAAGCAAATCTGGCGTGGTCTCGATTTTTAGTTTTTGGGTATAGCCGTGAAAAAAGCGAGGTAGGTTGGATCGGATTGAAAACAAAATGATCTTGTGGTGAGTAACCACCGATTTTAATGTGAGAAAATAAAAATCACGAGGAAGGGGGGAGAGATTTCATTTAGGCAATAAAGAAGCGAATGTTTTTATTGCACGAAATGATTACAGCGAGGGAGAATAAAAAGATAGAGCATTCTCTATCTTTTTAAAAAAGAGGGAGGAATGGTGCAGGGCTTTTAAAGGTAAAACTAAAGCTTAGACTGATAACAGTAACGAGAATTACTGAGAAAAGGAAAAAGCGTTTTGCCCAAAGCTGATCATCTTTAGCTTTGAATCCTAAAATACCGATATAGAGCCAATAAATACATAGTGCATTACAGATGACCAGGAAAATGATGTTGGTATATCCATAAACATACAGTGCATTCATTGCAACGCTAAATAAAATCACATAAATCACGGATTCGATTTTCGTTCTCAAAATAGAGCGCGCTACAGGTAAAATTGGAATTCCTGCATTTTTGTAATCATCAAAACGATAAATTGCAATGGCCCAGGAATGTGGCATTTGCCATAAAGCATATGCAACAAAGATCAGGAGTGCCGCAACATCGAACTGATGACTTACAGCCGTATAACCAATAACAGGAGGACTCGCTCCAGAAATACTACCAATGACGGTCTGATGGATGGTGGTGCGTTTGCTCCACAAACTATAAAAACCGACATAGACGACAAAACCAATGACAGCAAATAAAAAAGCATAGCCATTCACATAGAACCAAAGAATGCTAAAACCAATTACGCCTAAAACCCATGCATAAGACATGGCAACAGTCGGAGAAATCGTTTTTTGCACAAGGGCACGGTTCATGGTGCGTTGCATTTTTTGATCGATGTCTTGATCAATTACATTATTGACCACACAACCTGAGGCAACCACAAAAGTTGTTCCGAGTAGGGTCAGTAATAATAAGAGGCAGTCTATAGAGCCTTGGGCGGCTAAGAAGAAGCCGCCCAAGGTGGTAATAAAATTACCGAAGAGAATTCCTGGTTTAGTCAGGAATAAGTACTTTTTCCACATGACAATCAGTTTAGATCATCATGTTGTAGTGTAGGTAATTCATAATCCACACAGAGCCGACCAAGAGTACGGCAATACATAAAATTGTGTAGATAAATGCAATAAGGTTCCAACGTTGTTCAGATGATGTATTCATGTGTAAGAAGTACACAAGTTGTACAAGTACCTGAGCAACAGCAGTAATTGCAATTACTGTAACTAAAACGCCACGGCTGAAACCACCCGACATCACCATCCCGAAGGGGATGATGGTGAGGATAACAGAAAGGATAAATCCAACAGTGTATTGTTTAAAGTTACCGTGTGACGCACCTGCAGCATTATGGTCATGACTACTCATTAGAGAACTCCCAGTAAGTAAACGACGCTGAATACACAGATCCAAACGATGTCAAGGAAGTGCCAGAACAAGCTTAAGCAAGCAAGACGACGTGTATTCGGTAAGGTCAAACCATTCTTTTTGATTTGATACATCAATACCAACATCCACACTAAACCAGAAGTTACGTGGATACCGTGTGTACCAACCAAAGTAAAGAACGATGATAAGAATGCACTGTGAGTAGGGCCATGACCTTCATGTACAAGGTGACGGAACTCATAGATTTCCATACCAATGAACGATGCACCGAAAAGGAATGTAATGAATAACCAAGTGATGACTTGATTTACATTCTTTTTATAAGATGCAAGTACAGCAAAACCAAATGTTACCGATGAGATCAATAAGGCAAATGTTTCAGTTAAGACGAAGCCTAATGAATCATGGAACAGGTCATATGCACTTGGGGTTCCTGGCGGGATATGACTGCTTAATACAGCGAACGCAATGAAGAGTGATCCGAAAAGAATCAAGTCACTCATCAAGTATGTCCAGAAACCAAAGACCGTTAAGTCCGTATCATCATGTTCATGATGACCATCGTGGCCGTGGTTGTCGTGATGAAGTACTTCAGCCATTTCCTTAGTCCTTCTTCAAGTGTTTTTCAAGTAAAGCATAGCGTTCGTTTTCAATACGCTCAACTTCAGCAGCAGGAACGTAGTAGTCAACATTCTTGGTGAATGAACTCACGATCAAGCTAACAACAGCTGAAACGAATGAAACAACAACAAGCCACCAAATATGCCAGATAAGTGCAAAGCCAAGTAATGTAATGAACATTGCAATGACAAAACCAGCAGCACGATCAGTCGGCATGTGGATGTCTTCATATTTAGTGTTACGTGCGTATGCTACACCATTTTCTTTGTCAGTCCAGAAACGATCAACACCGCTAGCTTCCGGTACATGTGCAAAGTTATAGAATGGGGCAGGAGATGACGTTGCCCATTCAAGGGTACGGCTATCCCACGGATCGCCAGTATGGTCCATGTTGTCCTTACGTTGTAAGAAACCAACGATGATTTGCATCAAGAAGCAGGCAATACCAATCGCAACAAGAACAGCACCAAACAATGCAATTGCCAAGTACGGATCCCATTCTGGGTTGTCATATGTATTCAAACGACGTGTCATACCCATGAAACCAAGGATATAAAGTGGCATGAATGCAAAGTAAAAACCGAAGAACCAGAACCAGAATGCAACTTTACCCCATGCTTCATTGAGCTTCCAACCAAACATTTTTGGCCAGTAGAAGATGATGCCGGCAAACATACCAAACACCACACCACCGATAATTACGTTATGGAAGTGAGCGATCAAGAACAATGAGTTGTGTACAAGGAAGTCCGCAGGTGGAACAGCCATAAGTACGCCAGTTAAACCACCAATACCAAATGTTACCAGGAAGCCAAGCGTCCATAACATAGGAGTAGTAAAGGTGATGCGACCTTTATACATTGTGAATAACCAAGAGAAGATTTTCACACCTGTTGGAATCGCAATAACCATGGTCATGATACCGAAGAACGCATTAACGTTCGCACCAGCACCCATGGTGAAGAAGTGGTGAAGCCATACAACGAACGCAAGAACAGTAATCGCAATCGTTGCATACACCATAGATTTATAACCGAACAACGCTTTACGAGAGAAGGTTGCAACGATTTCTGAGTATAGACCAAATGCTGGCAATACCAAGATATATACTTCAGGGTGACCCCATGTCCAGATCAAGTTCACGTAAAGCATTGGGCTACCGCCAAGCTCATTGGTGAAGAAATGGAAACCGAAGTAACGGTCAAGTGTAAGCATTGCAAGCGTACCTGTTAATACAGGGAATGATGCAATGATTAATACAGCCGTACACAGTGAAGTCCACGTGAAAATAGGCATGTCCATCAATTTCATGCCAGGCGCACGCATCTTGATGATGGTAACAAAGAAGTTAACACCAGATAAAAGCGTACCTAGACCAGAAACCTGAAGTGCCCAGATATAGTAGTCAACACCTACACCAGGAGAATATTGAATGCCAGATAGAGGAGGGTAAGCCATCCAACCAGTCGCAGCAAATTCACCCAATACAAGTGAAAGCATCATCAAACCAGCAGCGCCTGCGAATAACCAGAAGCTTAAAGAGTTTAATAATGGGAAAGCAACGTCACGAGCACCAATCTGTAAAGGTACAGAGATGTTCATCATACCTACAACGAGACCCATGGCCACGAAGAAGATCATGATTACACCGTGCGCGGTGAAGATCTGGTCGTAGTGGTCAGGATGTAAGTAACCTTCGCCGCCGCCTTTCGCGAGGAAAAGTTGTAGACGCATCATGATCGCATCGGCGAAACCACGCAGAAGCATGACCACAGATACGATGATATACATGATACCAATCTTTTTATGGTCTACAGTGATAAACCACTCATTCCACAAATATCCCCATTTCTTGAAATAGGTGATACCGCCCAAAACAGCAATTGCACCAAGTGCCATAAAGACCATGGTGACAAGTACAAGGGGTTCAGTCGGGATAGAATCCCACCCCAATTTACCAAAAATCATATCCATGTCTTATTCCCCTTGAGCAGCGTGTTCTGCTGCAGCATGAGTTTCTGCTGTTGCATTATGTCCAGCAGAATGGTCAGCACCGTGATAGTTACTCATATAATGGTTGATGATTGTTTCAAACAATTTTGGCTCAACTGATGAGTAATAAGTCACTGGGTGTGGCTTAGTCGGGAACGGTTTCATCGCTTCAGCTTTAGCAAGTGCTTCTTGATCACCAGCAGCTTTAGCACGATTCACTAAATGTTCGATCTGATGCTTAGAACGATCGCCATCTTTAAGCGTTGCTAACTCAGCTTGGTCAAGTGTGCCTTTTTGAATTGCTTCAGGGTTGATACTTGTACCATTACCAGCTTTAACTGCTTCTACCCATTGTGCAAATTCTGGCTCAGTCACGCTATGTGCTTTAAAGCGCATTTGTGAGAAACCGTAACCTGAATAGTTTGCTGAGAAACCACGGAAAACTCCTGGCTCATCGGCTAATAGATGAAGGTGAGTTTGCATACCAGCCATTGCGTAAATCTGACCGCCTAACTGTGGGATGAAGAACGAGTTCATCGTAAAGTTAGAAGTGATTTTAAAGCTTACTGGTGTTTGTTCTGGGAAGCGTACTTCGTTTACCGTTGCAATGTTTTGCTCAGGATAGATAAAAATCCATTTGAACTGTTCAGCGACAGCTTGAATAGTCAATGGTGCTTTATCTGATTCTAACGGACGGTAAGGGTCGTACTTGTGGGAACCCCACCAAGTTAACCAAGCTAAAATACCAATAATAATGACAGGTACGCCCCATACAACAATTTCAATTGCCGTAGAGTGTGCCCAAGTAGGTTTATAGTCTGCATCTTTATTCGACGCGCGATATTTCCAACCAAACCATAATGCCATGACGATTGATGGAATGACCACCAATAGCATTAGATAGATCGCAGTCATCATCAAGTTACTTTGACCTTGACCAACTGGACCTTTATTGTTTAGAAGTACCATATCACCACCGCACCCAGTTAAGAGTGCAGCCATCGTTGATAAAGACAATACAGCTAAAATCGTTTGTCTCATTTTACAACCTCGGTGAAGAGTCCCATTCCCTAATTAAATTATGGGATAGCGATTAAAGTGTCGCGTGATTGATAAGAATTGTATAAAAAATGCTTAGCAATCACGCGACACCGCTACGTTGTTGGGCATTATGCCTCATATTGAAAAACTAAGCTACTGATAAAGTGGTCTGAACTGCTTGTTTTAAAACCCGATTTATCTTGTAGGGATTGTTGTTTCGGTACATTTTTTTTCTATAGATATCAATTTAATATATAAAAAAAGAGGAATAAATCCTCTTTTGTTTATTGATTTGTGATTACTGCTTAATTACCTTGGTTTTTGCCAATTTATCGTGCAAAGTTTGACGATTTTTAGTAAATGCGAATAAAGCATAATCAATCACGGTAATGATTGGGATTAGAAGAAGGTTAAGAATAATGAAGAGCACACTTCTTACCCAGAAGGCCCGAATTGTGCTGACTGGCGCAGCGGTTTCTACATCTACAATTTTAATCTTGGCGATTTTTTTACCTAGGCTCTGGCCTGATTTTGCAATGAAAAATGCTTGGATCATGAGCATAATAATCAGGTAAGTAAAGATCATTATCCATGCTTCACTTGGAATTAACTGCATCAGTTGGTGCTGTAATTCTACTGCTTTATCCGATGCAATTTGGGTTGCTTGCATCTGTTTTTGAATCTCGAATAATTCTTGATATTGGCTTTCATTAAAAAAGAAAGATGGAATTGAGGCCATTGGTAGCCATAAGATTAAATCAAAAACCTTTGCCAATGCACGAGAGTGAAAAGGGGCTAGTTCAGGTGCTTTCTGTTCGACTTTGATTTTGTAAGTTGGTTCATTCGTTTCAGTTTTAACTTGAGCACTAAAAGGAGAGTAACCTACAGGTTCGTAGACAAGTTTGCCTTGTGTTAGTTCGCCAAGTGTTTTCCATTCGGCCATGCCTTCATGCCAAGCTAAATCGGTCAATAAAACTTGTTGACTAGCAAGCATCTGGTTCACTTGTTCTAAACTATAAGGTCCTGCTTGTTGATTGTTACGAGCCAAGTAAATTTGCATAATTTAAAAATCTCAATTACGAAAGATGAAAAAAGACCCTGCAAAGGAGGGTCTTTTTCTAAAAAAGACTAGGCTTGCTTGATTTGTTCTTCAGCAAGGAAGAACCATGTATCAAGTACTGAGTCAGGGTTAAGTGACACAGATTCAATCCCTTGTTCCATAAGCCATTTAGCAAGGTCAGGGTGATCCGAAGGACCTTGACCACAAATACCGACATATTTGCCTGCTTTACGGCAAGCATGAATGGCCATAGAAAGCAGCGCTTTAACTGCTGGATCACGCTCATCGAATAAGTGAGACACGATACCAGAGTCGCGGTCTAGACCTAGTGTTAATTGTGTTAAGTCATTTGAGCCGATAGAGAAGCCATCGAAATGTTCAAGAAATTGCTCAGCCAATAATGCATTGGTTGGAAGTTCACACATCATAATGACTTTAAGACCATTTTCACCACGTTTTAAACCATTTAGAGCAAGCAACTCAATCACACGTTTTGCTTCAGAAACAGTACGAACAAATGGGATCATGATTTGAATGTTAGTTAAGCCCATTTCATCACGTGCTTTTTTCAAGGCACGGCATTCAAGCTCAAAACAATCACGGAAGTTGTCAGAAACATAACGACTTGCTCCGCGGAAGCCCAACATTGGGTTTTCTTCTTCAGGTTCGTATAACTTACCACCGATCAAATTCGCATATTCATTCGATTTGAAGTCCGACATACGTACAATCACCGGCTTGTCTGCAAATGCAGCTGCAAGTGTAGAGATACCTTCAACCAACTTTTCAACATAGAATTCAACTGGTGAAGAGTAACCCGCTGTACGTGCCATAACAGCAGCACGTGTTTCACGTGGCAAGCTTTCAATATTCAATAATGCTTTTGGATGTACGCCGATCATACGGTTAATGATGAACTCAAGACGTGCTAGACCAATCCCTTCATTTGGAATTTGAGCAAAGTCAAATGCGCGGTCAGGGTTACCGACGTTCATCATAATCTTGAATGGTAGTGATGGCATTGAGTGAATCGAGTTACGTTGAACTTCGAAATCTAATGCACCTTCATAGATGAAACCTGTATCACCCTCAGCACAAGAAACAGTCACTTCTTGACCGTCTGAAAGGACTTCGGTGGCATTACCACAACCTACGATTGCTGGAACACCTAATTCACGTGCAATAATGGCAGCGTGACACGTACGACCACCACGGTTAGTGACAATCGCAGCAGCACGTTTCATGACGGGTTCCCAGTCTGGGTCAGTCATGTCAGAGACAAGTACATCACCGTCTTGAACCTTATCCATTTCTTTAATTGAAGTCACAACGCGAACTTTACCAGAACCAATACGTTGGCCAATTGAACGACCTTCACAAATCACGGTGCCGCGTTGTTTTAACAGGTAGCGTTCCATTGTGCCGACATTTTGACGGCTTTTTACAGTTTCAGGACGTGCTTGAACGATATAGATTTGACCATCATCGCCATCTTTTGCCCATTCAATGTCCATTGGCGAGCCATAATGTTGCTCAATGATCAAGGCTTGTTTAGCCAATTCATGTAATTCATGATCATTGAGTGCAAATTGTTGACGTTCTTGCTTTTCAACATCAACCACAACCACAGATTTACCTGCCGCACCTTCTTCACCATAAATCATTTTTTGGTGTTTAGAACCGAGGTTACGACGTAAAACAGAGTGTTTACCTGCATTTAAGAGCGGTTTAGATAAATAGAATTCGTCAGGGTTAACTGCACCTTGCACCACCATTTCACCTAGACCGTAAGATGCGGTGATAAATACCACATCACGGAAACCTGATTCTGTATCTAGCGTGAACATAACACCCGCAGCGCCAGTTTCTGAGCGAACCATACGTTGTACGCCAGCAGAAAGAGCGACAACACTATGTTCAAAGCCTTGGTGTACACGGTAAGCAATGGCGCGGTCATTATAAAGAGAAGCAAAAACCTCTTTAATCGCGATCAGAATATTATCGATCCCACGAATGTTGAGGAAAGTTTCTTGCTGACCTGCGAAAGACGCATCGGGTAAATCTTCAGCAGTCGCAGAAGAACGAACTGCAACGGCAATGTCTGGGTTACCGTTTGAAAGTGCTGCAAATGCATCACGAATTTCTTGTTCTAAAGTTGCAGTGAGCGGAGTATCAACAATCCATTGACGGATTTTTGCACCGGTTTCAGCAAGTGTAATTACATCATCAACATTAAGCTGAGAAAGTTCAGCTTGAATACGAGCGTTTAAGCCGCTTTGATCTAAGAACTCACGATAGGCAGCAGCAGTTGTTGCAAAGCCACCCGGTACCGATACACCAGCATTGGATAAATGACTGATCATTTCACCCAGAGATGAGTTTTTCCCACCTACGAGTTCGACATCGTGTTTTCCTAATTTTTCCAGACCGATTACGCGCGCTTCCAAAGTATTTACTCCACTTTTTTTGCAGTATGAATGACCATCATTGGTATGAAATTATACAAAAGTGCTTAGATTTAGTATTTTACTAAGCGACAGTCATGTTAGATGAGTTTACTATAAAGATTATAGAGCACTAAGACAAATGTTTAAGGAGAATTTTGATGCCCGTAAGTAAAGAAATTAAACGGAGCGTTTTTTTTATTTCAGATGGTACCGCAATTACCGCAGAAACCCTTGGACATTCACTACTTGCGCAATTTCCGAATGTTGATTTTGACATTCATATTATGCCTTATATCACCACAGAAGAAGCCGCAATGAATGTGGTGGTGGAGATCAATGCTTGTCAATCTCGAGATGGCTCTTTACCACTGGTTTTTGATACGTTGGTTGATCCGCATGTCCGTGAAATTATTAACACGGCCAAGGCTGTAAATCTTGATGTATTTGAAGGATTAATTAGTAAACTAGAACAGGAAATCGGGATCCCGCCAACAACTCTAGTTGGACAAACCCACGCAGTAACTGATTCAGAATATTATAAAGCACGTATCGATGCCGTTCATTTCGCACTGGATAATGATGATGGAGCAAGAACGCGCCATTATGATAAAGCCGATATCATTTTAATTGGCGTGTCTCGTTCGGGGAAGACACCAACTTCGATTTATTTGTCACTGCAATTTGGTGTGCGTGTTGCGAACTATCCTTTGACCGAGGAAGACTTGGATGATAACCGCTTGCCTAAAGTACTACGCGAACATAAAAATAAACTTTTTGGTTTAATGATTGATGCCGAACGTTTGGTGGCAATTCGTAATGAGCGTAAGGCGAATAGTCGTTATGCTAGCTTTAGCCAATGCCAAATGGAGTTGCGCGCCATTGAGGGGATTTACATCTCTGAGGGAATTAAATATTTAAATGTAACTGAAATGTCGATTGAAGAAATTTCAACACGTGTTTTACAAATGACGGGTTTAAAGCGTCGTATTGGTTAAGTGGATCAGGCAGTCTAAAAATGTCTGTTAGACTGCCTCAAAACTATCTTAGTCAGATTTAAAATTTGTATGGAAATACTATTTACTAATAAATTTTTGATATTAAACAATAAATAAAAATGGTTGGCCAGTCATATAGCAGGTGATAATTTGACTGCATTTCTGCTATAATATTGTGACTTATATCTCATTTTATTTCTTGTTGTTGGTGCTCTATGGCTTTTATTGCGACTGAATATCTTGATCGAAAGAGTTCTGTTTGGAACAGAAGTCTGTGAATCTCGCGTTCCCTTTTCACTCCAACCACCAAATGAGTGAAGTTCAGCAAAACATTTATAACAGTATTCCGAGTCTGGTCTGGTTGCTTTCAGAGCAAGGTGATGCCTATTTTTTTAATAGTGTCAGCCAAGAATATATCGGCTTTAACAATCTAGCGCATTTTGCAGAAAATTGGGTGGATTTAATTCATTCTGATGATATTTCACTGCTCCGTAATGAATGGGAGCATGCTTTTTGTTCGCGCTTACCTTTTCAACTCGAATGCCGCCTGAAACATCGATCAGGTTCGTACCGCTGGTTCTCATTGTCTGCAAAGTTTTTGAACGCTGAAGTTGAGGGTCAAGGCTATTGGTTTGTTAACAGTGTTGATATTCATGAAACCAAACAATATCAACAAAATCTTGTGAAGTGTATTAATGCGCAAACCAGTATGCTGGATAATAGTATTGACTGTATCAAATTATTAGAAGCAGATGGCTCATTATTACATGTCAATAAAACAGGCTGTATCGCACTTAATATCCAAGAAAATAATCATCGATTTGGCATGAAATGGGCTGAACTTTTGCCTTTAGAAATGCGTTCTAAAGCAACTTATGCCTTGAAAACAGCACTCAAAGGAAAAACGGCTCGCTTTCGTGGAATGAGTGGCGAGAGCACAGAGCGGCAATATTGGGATAATTTGCTGACACCTATATTAAATGATCAGGGGCAGATTGAGCAGGTCTTATGTTTGTCGCGGGATATAACGACACAGAGGCAAACGGAAATACAGCTCCGCTTGTCTAGTGAACTAGATGAATTAACGGGGCTTTATAATCGTCGTTTTTTGAAACGCCAGTTGAAACGTGCCCTACATCGACATAAAAAAGATGAAAAACTGGTTGGCTTGATGTTACTGGATCTGGATTACTTCAAGCACATCAATGATACGCTGGGGCACTCAGCAGGTGATCATTTACTGCGTATTCTATCTAAACGTATCGAAAATATTTTGCCAGAAAATACCTTTGTTGCCCGTTTGGGCGGAGATGAGTTCGCAATTGTCGTGAATGGTATTGATACCGAAGCAGAACTTGAAAAAGTGGCTATAGATGTGAGTCGACAGCTAGATGCACCCATTACTTATGCGGGAAGTTTAATTAACGGTAGCATGAGTATCGGTTGTGCGATTTATCCGCGTGATGCCAAAGACTCTTCAAATTTAATGAAGTGTGCGGATACAGCTTTAAATGATTTGAAAGCTGCCGGTCGTGGTGGTTTCCGTATGTTTAATCCGCAAATGCAGATCGCGGCACAGAATATTGCCATTCAATTGAATGAGGCACGACATATTATCCGTGATGGCCTAATGGTTCCCTATTACCAACCTAAGGTGCGGTTATCAGATGCGAAAGTTGTGGGTTTTGAAGCATTACTGCGTTGGCAAACAGAGGATCAATGTATTCATTCGCCTCATAAAATAGAACAGGCTTTTCAAGACTATTCATTAGCGACGAAAATTAGTGATGCAATTCAAAATAAAGTGTTTAAAGACATTGCCATGTGGATTGAACAAGGATTAGATGTTGTTCCTGTGTCAATCAATGCAGCACCAGTCGAATTCTTGAAAGATAATTATGCTGAGCGTTTATTGCAGCGTTTGAATTTATATAAAATTCCGCACCATCTGGTAGAAATTGAAATTACTGAACATATCTTGGATGACCGTGGTTCTGATTATGTGATTCGGGCATTAAATTTATTAAAACAGCAAGGTGTTAAAATTGCGTTAGATGATTTTGGTACAGGTCACTCATCTTTAACTCGCTTACGTGATTATCCAGTGGACTGTCTGAAAATTGATTGTGATTTTATTCGTCAAATGAACGAAGATGATGCAATTTTAGCAATCGTTCAGGCCATTATTGCCTTAGGGCCGAAGTTGTCTTTGGATATTGTTGCTGAAGGTATTGAAAATATTAAACAGCTTGAATTACTCAAATCGTCTGGATGCTCGATTGGGCAGGGGTATTTATTTAGTGCTGCGGTGAATATACAACAAGCCACAGCAATGCTTCAACATGGCGTATGAGTGGTATCACTTCAATAATAAAAATTAAATAACAAGGCTTATCATATTAAGCCTTGTATTTAGGTGAGGTGCTTAGTGAGCTTTAAGATCCATCAAGAGACTAAAATTTTCTAAACGTTTTTCTGTATCGTAAATATCACAGGTAAAAATAAACTCATCAACATCATATTGTGCTGCAATTTTATTTAAACCCGCTTGTACTGTAGCTTGAGAGCCAATTTGTGCCATGGCATAAAAATTCTGAATAGCCAATTGCTCAGCACTTGTTGCAAGCCCTTGAGTTGAGTCAATCGGTGGTTTGAGCTTTAAACTATGACCACGAATCAGATTTAAAATACGTTGATAAGAACTGGTCGCTAAATATTGAGCCTCCGCATCTGTTGCCGCGACTACGGTTGGCACTCCCATGGAAACATAAGGTTTGTCCAGATATTCAGACGCCTGGAAATTATCACGATAAATTTCGATTGCTTGGCCTAACATTCTTGGGGCAAAGTGTGAGGCAAAAGAATAGGGCAGCCCGAGCCTAGCTGCCAGTTGTGCGCTAAATAAACTTGAACCGAGTAGCCAAACTGGGACATGGGTGTTTTGACCTGGTGTCGCAATAATTCTTTGGTTGGCCTGTGGTGCTTTAAAGTATTGCAAAATTTCCGCTACATCCTGAGGAAATTGATCTTCAGTTTCCTGATGGCCACGTCGCAGGGCACGCATGGTCATTTGATCTGTTCCGGGTGCACGACCTAAACCGAGTTCAAAACGGTTTGGATAAAGTGTTGCCAAGGTTCCGAATTGCTCTGCTACAACCAGAGGAGCGTGATTTGGAAGCATGATACCGCCTGAACCTAGACGGATGTGCTGCGTATTTGCGGCAATAAAGCCCAATAAAACAGCAGTTGCAGAACTGGCAATCCCATCCATATTATGATGTTCAGCCAGCCAGAATCGCTCATAGCCTAATTTTTCAGCATGTTGTGCGAGTTCTAGTGCATGTCGCAGTGAAAACTCGATACTTTTGTCATCCCGAACTGGTGCAAGTTCAAGTATAGAGAATTTTATATCTTGTAGTGATTTCATCATTGATTCTCAAAACCATATATCGAAATAATACGATATAAGTTGAGTTTTGTATATCGTTTTTGATCGATATATTGTGTTGTTGCTATAAAAAAAGCGCCCGAAGGCGCTAAAAGGGTAACTTGTTGTTCTGTTAATTTAGCGATCTTTATACCAACCACGGTGGCGACCATTATCATGGCGATCCTCATAGCGGGAATTGTAATAACGGCGGTCATCATAATGGCGGCGGTTTTCATAACGGCGATCATAGCGACGGTCATCATAACGGCGGTCAGCATCACGATCCTGACCAACTTTTTGGCCTAAAGCTGAACCACCTGCAGCACCTAAAGCGGCGCCAATATAACCACCATTTGTGCCTCCCATATTACGGCCAACAGTATAGCCCCCAACACCACCTAAGCCGCCACCAATCGCGGCTTCTGTGCGGTCACGTCGGTTACTGGATGCGGCTGCACCACCTGCACCACCCAAAGCAGAACCAATCATGGCGCCTGTATTACCACCTAGTTGTTTACCTAACGCGGTACCCACTACACTGCCTAAAGCGGAAGTTGCGGCTACACGAGCTGTATTATCTGCATGTGCCACAGTCATCATCGATGATGCTGCAAGAACCACGCTACATAACCACAGATTTGATTTCATGGTGAAACTCCTTGTCCATTCTTTTGGACAGTATTCTTTTGCTTGCGATAAATGTAACAAGAGATTTGAGTGAAAATATGGAGTGCAATCTCTGGATTGAGAGAGTTTGAGGAGGTTTTTGTATGGCTTATATTACAAGTGTAGAAATTGTGAATAAATTATAAAAATAAAGAATGAATACGCAACAAACAACGGTGCACGTGCGAATCGAGTACAATAGCTGCAGTTTAAATTGGGGTACATATATGCTGCTGGAAAAAATTTTGCAATCACAAGGCTTTGGTTCACGTAAGTATTGCCAGCAGTTAATAAAAAATGGGTCTGTCCAGATCGATCAGCAGGTTTGTAATAATCCGAAGCAGAATATTGCGACAGATCAACTTTGTTTTCAGGTCTTTGGTGAAGAATATCAATATCGCGAACACGTTTATATTGTCTTAAATAAACCTCAAGGGTATGAGTGTTCGCATCAAGCCACACATCATAAGAGTGTATTCAGTTTATTGCCAGAGATTCTGATTCATCGTGGTATTCAATGTGTAGGACGCTTGGATCAAGATACTACAGGGCTATTATTGCTGACGGATGATGGTCAATATTTACAGGCATTGACTCATCCACGTAAACATGTACCTAAGGTTTATCATGTCAGCACTGCTGATCCTGTCACAGCTGAACAGCAAATGAGACTAGAGCGGGGAGTTGAGCTGCGGAATGAAAAAGGTATTTACGCGGCAACAGATGTGCAGCTTTTTTCAACCCATCAACTGGCGATGACCATTCATCAAGGCGTCTACCACCAAGTCAAAAGAATGCTTGCCGCTGTTGGTAATAAAGTTGAAGCTTTACATCGTCACCAGATAGGCTCACTCGAATTGCCTGAATTGTTACAAGGTGAATGGATGTATTTAAGCGATGAGCAAAAGCAGCTGAGCCAAAATATCTTGGGAGAAGATTAATTACTTAAGGAAGCAGTGATAGGTCTTGAATTCACTGTCCTGAATAAATCCCATTTGTTCATAAAGACGATGGGATTGATAGTTATTTTTCTGGGTTTCTAGACTGATGCGTTGAGCATTTTCATGCCGCGCAAATAGAATTGCAGTATCAATGAGTTGTTTGGCGGCGCCTTGTTTACGGTAGGATGGTGTCACATAGACATCATCAAGGATGTAATAGGTTTCACAAGCAACAGAAGAAAAGGCGAGATAAAGCAAGACAAAGCCCGTAAAGACGTCATCTTTTACATGAATGAAAATGACACTGTCTTTATTGTCAAAGCGGTGCTTTAAAAACTGATAAGATTGTTCAATATTTGATGATGCTCCGTAGAACTGACGATATTCGTCAAACAAGACAGCAAGTTGATGTAGATCTTCTTTTGTGGCTCGCTTAACAATCATTCCTACACATCCTTACACTTATAATTTTATTCGGACTGTCAGAATAACCAAAAAAATTCAGCTGAAAAATAAAAACTTGTTTGTAAATGCAACATTGTTAAGTTTTGTCACTTTCACCGAGCAGTGCATTCAATTCTTCAAACAAATCTTCATGATCATCTTCAATCTCGGTCGCTGATAGATTTTCAGTATTAGCCACGGCCTTGGATTTACGCAGTTTGAGTAACTGTTCCATGTTGATGTTTTGGTTTTCGATCGTAAAAGGGATCGACTTGGTCAATACCACTTGTTTGAAGAAAAGGCGAACAGCCTGAGCAGGGGAGATCCCCAACTGTTTAAATACAGCAAAGGCTTGCTTCTTTTCCTGTGAATCGAGGCGAACCTGATAAACTTCTGTTTTTCGCATGAAGAATGTAACCACATATTTTTAGTTATCGTCATGTATTTTAAACCATTGCAATGTAATTTCAATATTTTTGAAGCGAAAAAATAGATTTTTTGTCATTACGTTGTGGTGGCAATGCAAGTTCAAAGTGAGAACTAAAATGCATTTGCCGTTTGAAAACCGGATCAAAAAATTGAATTTCTTTGGCAAGTAATTGTAAAGGATGACTAAAATCATCTTCTGTTTTATGTTCAATATTTGGATAAAATGAATCATTAAGTATTGGAATACCTAGATAATTTAAATGAACACGTAATTGATGTTGTTTGCCCGTTTTAGGCATTAGTTGATATTTGGCGTAGTCTTGATTATGTTCCAATAGTTCGATCAAGGTTTCTGTATTATTTGCTTTTTCTTGATTAATTTGCATGGTGTAAAAAGGCTGGCCTTTTTCTAAATGCAGCTGCAAATTTTTGGGAAAATCTAGTTCAGGGCGATAGGCAGCAATTGCGTGATAGATTTTTTGTACTTTTCTTTCGGCAAAAAGTTGTTGATAGGTGCCTCTTGAGCTTGCTTTTTTACAGAATAGAACCACACCTGCTGTTTCGCGATCCAGTCGATGAATGGGGGTAAGATCTGCATAGCCCGTCTGTTTTTTAAGTCGGACTAACAGGGTTTCTTGTACATATTGTCCTGTTGGACTCATGGTCAAAAAATGCGGTTTATCGACTACAAGTAGTTCATCATTTTCAAATAAAATTTTATGCTGAAACGGTACATGAATTTCATGGGCCAGAAAACGATAATAAAAAATATGAGTATTGGGTGTGTAAAGACTATCTAACTGGAGTTTGAGTCCATCTGCCGCATAAATCAGCCCATCGGCAAAACGCTGTTGCCATTCATTGATCTGAATATGTGGAAACTGCTGGCAGAGATAATCAAAAACGGTATGTGCAGCAACATCATTGGGTAAAAAGACTTTACTGGCACTGACGCCATTGAGTAGCGGTGGCGTAAATTCAATGATTGATGACATACAGCGATATCGACTCGGTAAACGGTGTAAAAAAAGTCAGTCTAAAAGGACTTTATTAGGCTTTAAAGCAGGGCAATGTTATCATAGCTGCCATTCCAATTTTGTTTTATTTGCCATGTCGTATTCAGTGAAATTTACTCTAAATCATGAACAAGACACTCAGCGTTTTGCGCAGATCCTCTCTGAACAGGTGCACTCAGGCATTATTTATTTAATTGGTGATCTAGGAGCTGGGAAAACTACATTTACCCGTTATTTTCTACAAAACTTAGGACATCAAGGTTCGGTAAAAAGTCCAACTTATACCTTGGTTGAACCTTATACCATCCATGGCAAAGAAATTTTTCATTTTGACCTGTATCGTTTGAATGATCCTTATGAATTAGAATTGATGGGAATCCGTGATTACTTAGATGTAGCAGATGCGCTATTTTTATTTGAATGGCCATCGAAAGGTGGTGATGAAATTCCAAAACCCGATATTGTGATTGATATGCAAAAATCGGAAGATGAACTGACTCGATTCGTGACTTTAACTACCCAGTCTGAATCTTTATCTCAAAGTTTGCAGGAACAATTGAATGGCGCATGATTCAACCCGTCGTATTCATACCCTTGATGCTGCTTTAGCCAACCAGATCGCTGCGGGTGAAGTAATTGAACGTCCATCATCAGTCGTTAAAGAGTTATTAGAAAACTCAATTGATGCGGGTGCAACCGAACTGATTATTCGTGTGGCACAAGGCGGTTCGACCTTGATAGAAATCATTGATAACGGTAATGGTATTCATCCGGATGATTTATCTTTGGCCGTGATGCGCCATGCCACCAGTAAAATTCAAACAGCAGATGATTTACATGCGATTGTAAGTTTGGGATTCCGTGGAGAGGCTTTGGCTTCGATTGCAGCGGTATCACGCTTGACTCTCACGAGTAGTCAAGACGAGCAGGGCGTGGGCTACCAGGTGGAAGTGAATGGTACCGCATTTGATCATCAGCAGATTCAAGCGGTGGCTGCACAAAAAGGCACACATATTCGTGTCCAAGATCTATTTTTTAATGTACCCGCACGCCGTAAATTCTTAAAAAAACCGACGACAGAATTTAATCATATTGAAGAAATTGTACGTCGTTTGGCTTTAACACATTTCGATATTCGTTTTGTATTGGAGCATAATGACAATATCCGTTTAAATCTGCCAGTGGCGGACAGTGGCGAACTACGCTATCAGCGCGTACAACAATTGTTGGGTCAAGCATTCATCCAAAATGCCTACTGGATTGATGCTGAAAGTATCAATATGCGTTTATCTGGCTGGTTGGGGCATCCTTCTGATGCCCGTGCGCAGGCAGACTTGCAGTATGTCTATGTGAATGGTCGTATTGTCAAAGACAAAACCATTTCGCATGCGTTACGTATGGCCTATGAGGGAATCTTGCATGGGCACCAGCATTCCTCTTATTTATTGTTTTTAGAAGTTGATCCTGAAAATATTGATGTCAATGTGCATCCGACCAAGCATGAAATTCGGTTTTTGAACCAGCGTGAAGTGCATGAGTTTGTACGCCATTATGCCAAAGCTACTCTATCGCAATTTCAGACAGCAACTGCAGATCTGGCACAAGCCATGAAAACAGATGAGGCCACAACAGAAAATTTTAATTATCAGCCTCAACCCAAATACCAAGAACAATTCAGTTTACATCGTGCGGCAGTCGAAGCAGAACCAGAATTAAATGAACAGGTTGCTGTGTCGACAGATTTATTGACTGAGTTTAATCAAAGTCGTCCACAAGCGGTGCAGTATAATTCAGCACCACAAGAGCCGCGTTATAATGGCTCTGCGCAGTTGAATAATGCACTCAAAACCTATCTGGCGCCTTTGCGTGAAGAGCAAATCCCCTCAGCTCCCTTTGATAAAGGAGAAGCTATAGATGATCAAACGATGCCTTCTCGTGTGGATGAGTTCCCGTTGGGGATTGCGATTGCACAACTGCATGGTATCTATATTTTGGCGCAAAATACCGAAGGCTTGATCATTGTGGATATGCATGCCGCACATGAACGTATTTTGTTGCAACAAATGAAGTCGGCATGGGATAAACCGGAATTTTGGATCTCACAGCAGTTGCTGATTCCAAAAGTGGTTTCCATTACCCGTATGCAGGCCACCCGTGTAGAAGATTTACAACCACAATTGCAGCGTTTGGGTTTGGAGATTGACCAGTATGGCGATGAGCAGGTGATTGTGCGTGGTGTACCTGCGATTTTGCATAAAGCTGATTTTGGAAACTTAGTTCCTGAATTATTAAATGATCTTGATCCAAATGATGAGGCACGAGGTTTATTACAAAAACGTGATGAATTGCTTGCAGGTATGGCCTGTCATGGTGCTGTGCGCGCCCATCGCCAGTTAAGCCTTTCTGAAATGAATGCTTTATTGCGTCAAATGGAACAGACAGAATTTGCCAGCCAATGTAATCATGGGCGTCCAACTTGGCGAGCATTTCCACTTCATCAATTAGATAAATTATTTGCTCGAGGAGAGTAGTTTTACATGTCAAATCAATTGCCCGTCATCAATTTAATGGGGCCTACCGCAAGTGGTAAAACAGCATTGGCATGTGAGCTGTATGAGCGCGGTAATTTTGAACTGATTTCGGTTGATTCCGCTTTGGTGTATAAAGATATGGATATTGGTACGGCAAAGCCAACCAAAGCAGAGCAGCAACAATATCCGCATCATTTGATTGATATTATTACGCCTTTAGAGGTGTATTCAGCAGCACAATTTGTGGAAGACGTATGCCCACTGATTGATGATATGCATGCACGCGGCAAAACCCCGATTTTAGTGGGGGGAACTATGCTGTATTTTAAAGCCTTGCTTGAAGGTTTAGCGAGTAATTTACCCAATGCTGATCAAGGTATACGGGATGAGATTATTGCTAAAGCTGATCTTGAGGGGTGGCAAGCGGTTTATGATGAGTTGGCTGCAGTTGATCCTGTGGCAGGGCTAAAATTTAAAGTGTCGGACAAACAACGCATTATTCGTGCACTTGAAGTTTATCGAATTACCGGTCAGCCGATAACAAAACTACAAGCTGAGCAGCCTAAAAATCAACCATATCGTTACACATTTCATAACTACGCTTTGATGCCTGATCGTTTAGAATTACATCAACGCATTGAGCAAAGATTGAGCAAAATGTGGAGTATTGGTTTTTTAAATGAAGTAGAGGAATTAATTAAAAAATACGATTTAAATGATAATTTACCGTCTATGCGGTCTGTTGGTTATCGTCAAGCATTGGATTTTTTATTAAAAAGTGATTTAAGTCTCGAAAATAAACTAGAAATGGAGAATAAAGCCCTTTTTGCGACGAGGCAATTAGCCAAACGTCAATACACATGGTTACGTTCTTTGCAAGAATTACACGATTTTAAAACTTACGTGACGATAAAGCAGGCGAAAGAAGACTTGCGAAACTTCTTTGGATAAAGCAAAATTCGCAGGCTGTCTTTTTATAATTTTTAGTTGAAAAATAAAGATAGTTTTTTTGCGCTGATTTAAAAATTTTTTTGGAGTTAAAAATGTCTAAAGGTCAAACTTTACAAGATCCGTTCTTAAATTCTCTCCGTAAAGAACGTATTCCAGTTTCTATTTTCCTTGTAAACGGTATCAAATTGCAGGGTCATATTGAGTCATTTGACCAATATGTTGTTTTATTAAAAAACACTGTAAGTCAAATGGTTTATAAACACGCAATTTCTACAGTTGTTCCTGCGCGTAATCCACGCCCAGCTGGTGCTCAAGGTGCTGCAGGTGGCTTCCCAGCTCAAGGTGCAGCAGGCGGCTTTGGCGGTCAAGGTTCTACTGGTGGCTTCGGTGGTCAAGGTGGCTTTGGTGGTCAAGGTGGCGGCTTCGGTGGTCAAGGTGGTTTCGGTGGTCAAGGTGGCTTCGGCGGTCAAGGTGGCTTCGGCGGTCAAGGTGGTGGCTTCGGTGGTCAAGGTGGCTTCGGTGGTCAAGGTGGCTTTGGTCATCAAGGTGGCTTCGACGGCGAAACTAAATTTGAAGATGGTCAAGAAGACGAAAATAATCGTTAATTGATCAATGATCTTTAATCAAATGCCAGTCTCTGCGTAGACTGGCATTTTTTTGTCTTTAAAAAGCTAGAATAAATATTATGGAAATGATTGTTGCTGCGGCATGTTGTAGTGTACTTGTCTCGATCTTGCTGAAATATTTGAAAGCGAAAGGATTTGATGTTTTTCAAATGATCGCGTGGAACTATTTGAGCGCCAGTCTTTTATGTTTTTATTGGTTTAAACCTGATATCACGCATATATCTTTAAATAATACCCCATGGTGGTTGATCCTTATTCTTGCGGTGTTATTGCCCAGTATATTTTTATGTTTAGCCAAATCTTTGCAATTTGCAGGCATCCTCAAAACTGAAATTGCGCAACGCTTAGCCGAGATACTGTCGTTATTAGCGGCCTATTTTATTTTTGGCGAACAGTTTAGCCAGTTAAAATTAATAGGTGTAGCACTCGGGATTATTGCGATTTTAGCGATCATTATTGGACAGGCCACAGAGCAAGCAAGTAAAGGCATAAATTTAAAATCAGCCTTGTTTTTGTTGAGTGTCTGGGCCGGTTATGCTGCAGTTGATGTACTACTCAAATATAGCAGTAGCTTAGGTTTGCAGTTCGCAGTCACGCTGAATTTAACATTTATTGTGGCTTTCGTTTTTTCGATTGCGTATATCGCAATTACTCAGCCGAACTGGCAGCCTAAAAACATTTTTATGGGTTTGTTTTTGGGTGTGCTAAATTTCGCCAATATCGCTTTATATGTCAAGGCCCATATGGTTTTTAAAGAAACGCCAGCGATTGTTTTTGCAGGTATGAATATTCTTGTCGTGGTACTTGGCGTTCTTAGTGGCGTAGTAGTATTTAAAGAACGCTTAAAAGCCTATACCTGGATTGGATTGATCTGTGGTGTGGTTGCAGTCCTGTGTTTAGCCAAAGCAATGATGTAAAGCGATTTGGTTGAATTTGATGGAAGTAAAATTATGACTGGTAAGAGACTAAGTAAGGAAGAGCGCAGACAACAATTGTTGCAGGTGGCCCGTTCAATTATTCGAACTCAGGGTGTAGAAGCCCTAACTCTGGGGTATTTAGCAGAGCAAGCTGGTATTACTAAGCCAATTGCATATCGACATTTTATTGACCGCGAAGGGTTACTGATTTCGATTTATCAGGAGTTTGATGATAAACAAACTGCAGAGCTTAATCGGTCTTTAGCTACTGAAGCAAAAACCTTACAGCAAACCATTCATATTTTTTGCGACGCTTATTTAAGTTGTTTTATCTCAACGGGTCCAGAGGTTGGATTGGTGATTGCGGCTTTGTCTGGTAGTGATATCTTGCAAAACTATTTTCAGCACTGTCAGCAAAAATTCACAGAAATTTTTAAACAAAGTATGCATCCATTTATTCAATTGGATGGAAAAGAGGGTGAGGCGATCGTGATCGCGATCATGGGTCTGATTGAAACGGTATCGACAGCAGCAAGTAAAAATCAAATTGATGCACTGACTGCACAGCAGGTGATGGAAAATTCACTTTTAGTTATTTTACAAGATTATTCAGCGACCTAAATACAGGCATTAAAAACCGAGTTGACAGTATAAGTTACTATTGGTAACTTGTGTGAATCATCTATTCGGAATAGATTTATGTCTAATTCAAATAAACTCCAGCATGCTTTGATTGTCATAACGCATCCAGATACACAATCACTTTCTCATCAGATTGCATAGTATATTTCTCATGATTTAACTGATAAGGGAGTTTCAGTAGAAATTGCCGATTTATATAAGGAAGGTTTTCAAGCTTTGATGACGCTTTCTGATATTGAAGCTTATCGTGGTCGTCAAGCTTTGGATGCAGATGTTCAATTTGAACAAGCACGATTTGATCGCGCGGATGTTGTCTATTTTATTTTTCCTGTGTATTGGTGGTCGGTTCCTGCTTTCTTAAAGGGCTGGTTTGAACGTGTATTTAGTCAGGACTGGGCCTATAAATACGATGAACAGGGAAATCTATTGGGTACTCTAAAAAATATTCCAGTTAAACTGATTGGGACTGCGACAGGGACGCAATCTGGATATGATCGGCACGGTTATACGCAAGCGATTCACAAACAAATCGTGGAAGGTATTTTTGCCTATTGTGGGATTGATGATGTCCAAACCTCGATGCTATTTAAAGCAGATTTTATTCAGGCCGATGATCTGAAGGTCTTCTTTGAAGAATTAGACCAGACTGTTTTAAGTCAATCTCAAATCAATACGAATGCGTAATGCTAAGCCCTAATAATAAGGTTTAACTAGTTATTATTAGGGCGTTCATTCAATAAGTTCTGTTATAGGCGAGTAAAAACCACTTCATCTGGTAGTCGTGATTTTGGCAGTTTGGCATTGAAATCACTGTCGCTGCGATAACCGAGTGCAACAATTACAGAGGCTTTTAAGCCTTTTTCAGCCAAACCAAATTCTTTATTTATGAGTTCTCTATCAAACCCTTCCATAGGTGTTGCATCGATTCCTTCTAGACCCGCAGCAAAAAGCAGTTGTCCAAGTGCAAGGTAGGTCTGGTTTTCCATCCATGCCGGAAGATTTTTCAGTTCATTACGATAGAATTCAACATAACCAGAACGGGTAGCACGTTGTCCTTGTTTGGCAGTTTCATCTTTAAAGCGACCACTGGCATCATCTTGCTGTAATAATTGTTCTAAGTATTCAGCAGAAATATCGGTACGCGTGCAAAATACTAAGGTATGTGAAGAATTGAGAACTTTGGCCGCGTTATACACATAGTTGCCAGTCAATGCCGATGTAATACGCTGCTTTGCTTGATCAGATTCAGCAACCAAGAAGTGCCAAGGTTGAATATTTACCGAAGAAGGGCTGAAACGTAAAATTTCGAGTAGTTTTTCAAATTGTGCCTGAGGAATTTTTTTCTCTGCATCATAAGCTTTTGTGGCGTAACGTGTTTTTGCCGTAGCTAAAGTATCCATCCGTCATTTACTCGATTTTAAAATTTAATTTATTTTACTTGATCTCACTGTCGCTGAAAGTAGCTAAATGTGATTTTGATATCGATTTAAGTCGTATGTGGGTTTTATCAGATTGGTTAACGTTCTGATGAGTTGTAAGAAAATAAAGTAGAGCCTGATCACAAGTCTCAGCGATCAGGCTTTTGTATGGAGGTATCTATCAATAGGAATGTGAATGTATTATTGAATATAAAACAAAGCTCGACTCACTCCATTTAGGCAATGATTATTTGATATATGGTAAGAGGCAATTATTTTATTGTTTAATTCCAGCATATCACCATTCATTCTCACCTCTTGCTCAGGCTTTAGTTGAATATTTCCATCGGTAATTATTCCATTTTTCCATCGGAATTCATTTGGGAAAATAAGTGGAAGATTATTGTTCGCTGTTGAGAGGTAAACACAGTTGTTAATGACTTTAATGGTTCCTCCTGCGATACCCAGTCTTGAGCCCGTACCCATTTTTTTATAAGTCACTAGCTCAATTTCAGGTTTAAGCTGAGATATGTTCATAATGTCCTCTTTTGAATGACATCCACTTAACATGGCGAAAGTTAGGAGCATAATAAAAAGGTTATGGTGTTTATTGAGTAACAATGCTGGCACCTATCGAATTTAAATAATCGAGACTGGTATAGATTGAGATATCTACTGGACTCGTTGAATCTTGGCCTTTCCAAAAACAGGCATGCATAATTCCATATCCAGTAGTTAATGCAAACCAAGGGCCACCGCTGTCTCCAGGATAACAACGTAAAGAACCTTGCCCAGTTGTATGGTCATGTCCTGCATTCCCGTTGGTATTTTTAACAATAACAAAGGTATTACCATTGTTTTCTGCATTTCCTCCACTTATGCTTTCAACTTCACCGCAACTCTGTGTCAGAGTTGTAACATATTGACCTGTTTTACCAAGATGACAAATATATGCTCCATTTACTGTACCATTATCATATGGAGTTCCTGCACGAGTTTTTGTTGCTGTTAATTTTCTAAAGTTGACGCTTGAATCTGCATAAAATTCGGCTTTAGCCGCTTGAGTTGAAGCTGTTCCCGCTGGAAGGAATCCAAGGTCAGCAACACTATCATCTCTCCAGCCACTTGAAATGGGTTGAGATGCGGGTAGAAGTGGGATGATATATTTTGTTCCATCCCGATCTGAATATTGATATTCAGAAAATTGGCCTACCGATGCACAGTGTCCTGCAGTTATAATTCCTAATACATTGTTTCTTTTGCCAATAAATCCACTAAAACAAGCAATTTGGCCTTTTACAGAATCTGGTGCAGTTGCTAGTAGGGGTGATCCTCCTCGAGTAGCCACTCTTCCCCCAAAAGGAACAACACTAATTTCAACAGGAACAGCCAAAAGGACTTCTGCTATTTGTTTTGCATTGCCTTTATCCGATTTAACATACACTTTCGCATTTCCTGTTTTCTCATCGTCATAGACTAACTGTAGTTCTGGGAGTGATTTTTTAGCTGCTCTCGTTTAGATTCAATATTCTTTAAACGTTGTTCTTTTGTTTTATAATTTTGTTGACTAAAATTAATAGGAGCGGACAATGGTTGTGAATATTGTGTAGCCACTGTTCTGATGTCTGCATCGCTAATATTAAATTGTTTTCTTAAATTAGAATTTCCTTTACTTGAGATAATGCTTTGGACTGCTTGTGAAGTCTTAGGTTT
Organism: Acinetobacter sp. NBRC 110496; assembly: GCF_000876115.1. Classification (NCBI taxonomy): domain Bacteria; kingdom Pseudomonadati; phylum Pseudomonadota; class Gammaproteobacteria; order Moraxellales; family Moraxellaceae; genus Acinetobacter; species Acinetobacter sp. NBRC 110496. The sequence goes on along the minus strand of NZ_BBTF01000006.1, from coordinate 15,399 downwards.
AACCGTTAATGACGTTGGTAAATTTTTAGCATAATTCGCGACATTCACTTTTAAAGCAAAGTCATTTTTACTGTTGTCAAAATACATTCCTTGTAGATCACCTTTTACATTGTTTCTAATATTGGAAATATCAGAAGATGTCCCATGCATAATCAATAATCTTCGTATGGCCTCATCATAAGGTACATCATATGAAGCTGCATAGAATTTTGCATCAATTGCTAAAGCTTCTGCCTCATTTATGAGATTTGAGTCATCTGCGAAAGCAGAGTTGGTCGAAATAATTAACAAAGTGAGAAAAGACACTCTTTTTAGGATCGAAAATTCATCCTGAATTGTGTTGTGTAAATTCAATATAGATGAAAATTGTTAAGTTTTTCTAAAATAAAATGAAACTAAAAATTACAGCTATATGATATTGGGAGTAAATTTTATTTAAAGAAATTTATATTAATTTATTGATTTTACTTATATGTCTTGAGTGTTAATAATTCCACTGTTTAAACTCTAATTGATAATTTTCTTGCTCGTTGAGCTCTAAAATCCAAGCTGAATCTGCTCGCCAGTCTCCCAAAACAATACGCTGTTTATTCAGGACATGATGAATCTCTGGACGATGGGTATGACCGTGAATTAAATAATCAACATGTTCAATCACGGATTCGACTGCTTGAGCATTGACATCCATGATGTCATAGCTTTTCAGCTGTTTGGTTTCGCTACTTTTTTTCCGGAAACCATTGGCCAGTTTTTGTCTAAAGCTCAATGGGGTGCGTTTTAATAACCCTAATATTAATGGGTTACGGATCACTTTGCGAAAACGTTGATAAGCAACATCATCGGTACAGAGCGCATCACCATGCTCCAGTCGGAAGGTATGCTGCTGAATCTGTAGGCTATAAACGTCTGGCAATAGAATGCCGTTAAATCGAGATAGGAATTTTTGACCCAAAGCAAAATCCCGGTTACCGACCTGAAAGTAAACTTGGTTGCCTGCATCGGTAAACGCTTGTAAGGCATTGACAATTTCATCTAACCACGGTGCAGTATAATCATCGCCAATCCATGCATTAAACCAGTCTCCTAAGATATAGAGCTGGGTATTTTTATTGTGATATTCATTTAATAAAGCCAAAAACCCTCGAATGAGTCGAGGGTGATCGGGTGACAAGTGTAAATCTGAAATAAACAGGTAGGTCACACTTTTATCCTATTTTATAATCCCTCCCAACCTCCCTTTATAAAGGGAGGAGTTCCCCTCTTTTTTAAAGAGGGGTTAGGGGAGATTTTTATTCAGAGATAATTTTAGCAGACTCAATTACAACGTTTTCTAAAGGAACATCTGCATGATAACCACGGTTACCTGTACGAACGCCTTTGATTGCTTCTACAATGTCCATACCTTCAACAACTTTACCAAACACGGCATAACCCCAACCTTGCGCTGTTTTACCAGTGTGGTTTAAGAAAGAGTTATTTTTAACGTTGATAAAGAATTGTGCAGATGCTGAGTGAGGAGCTTGAGTACGCGCCATTGCAATCGTGCCTTCATCGTTGCTTAAGCCGTTGTCAGCTTCGTTTTCGATAGAGTCACGAGTTGCTTTCTCTTTGAAGTTTTCATCCATGCCACCGCCTTGGATCATAAAACCATCAATCACGCGGTGAAAAATTACGCCGTCATAGAAACCGTCACGTACATATTCTAAGAAATTTGCAACCGTTTTTGGTGCTTTTTCAGCGTTAAGCTCAAGAACAATACGACCTTTATTGGTATTTAATTCGACTTGAGGAAAACTCATTACATTAATCTCCTAAACATGGGCAAATTGACCATGGGTTTTTGGTTGAGAGAAGCATAAGCAAACTGTAAACTACAAGGCAAGTAAAAAACGTTAAAATCTTTCATAAAAAGCAAAGATTGCGTTTTTATTTCCCATTTTTAACTGTAAGAAGTGATTTACACCCTATGAAGCCAAATGATGTTGTTTCTGAACTGCCGAAGACCCCGACACCGAATACTCATGCCTCTGTCGATGCTGCGCAGCAAGAACAACAGGCAGGCTTAGACTTTGTACGTCAAGTGATTACAGATGACTTAAAAGAAGGCCGTACCCAAAAAGTGGTGACACGTTTCCCACCTGAGCCAAATGGTTATCTACATATTGGTCACGTGAAAGCGATTTGTCTCAACTTTGGTATTGCTGAAGAATTCGAAGGTTTATGTAATTTACGATTCGACGACACAAATCCGGATGCCGAAGAACAAGAGTACGTTGATGGTATTGCCAATGATGTGAAATGGTTAGGTTTTAACTGGAATGGTGAGCCACGTTATGCATCAGGTTATTTCGATCAACTTTATGCATGGGCTGTCCAATTGATTGAACAAGGTGATGCTTATGTTGATTTGCAAACACCAGAAGAAATTAAGTTGAACCGTGGTAATTTCGTTGAGCCGGGTAAAAACTCACCTTATCGTGATGCGACTGTTGCAGAAAATCTTGCGCGTTTTGAACAAATGCGTAATGGTGAAATTCAAGAGGGTGGCGCTGTACTTCGTGCCAAAATTGATATGACCAGCCCGAATGTACATATGCGTGATCCGATTCTTTATCGCGTCCTGCATTCAGAGCATCACCAAACTGGTGATAAGTGGAAAATGTACCCAATGTATGACTATGCGCATCCATTGTCAGATGCGATTGAAGGCATTACGCATTCTTTATGTACACTGGAATTCCAGGATCATCGTCCATTCTATGACTGGATTGTCGAGAAAGTTCACTCGCAAGCCGTTCCGCGTCAGTACGAGTCTTCGCGTTTAAATGTTGATTATACGATTACTTCTAAACGTAAATTGCGTAAATTGGTTGAAGGCAATTATGTACAAGGCTGGGATGATCCACGTATGCCAACTGTTGTTGGTATGCGCCGTCGTGGTTTTACTGCGGAAGGCCTACGTGATTTCTGTAAGCGTGTTGGTGTTTCTAAAACAGATGGTATTGTTGATGTGGCAATGCTTGAGTTCTGTATTCGTCAATCTTTGGAAAATACTGCTGCACGCGGGATGGCGGTACTTAATCCACTTAAAGTAACGCTAACGAACTTGCCAGAAGAAATGGATCTCACGCATGCGCGTCATCCAAACGTGGATATGGGCGAACGTATCATTCCTTTGACACGTGAACTTTATATTGATCGTAAAGATTTTGAAGAAGTACCACCAAAAGGTTTCAAGCGCTTGATTCCTGAGGGTGAAGTGCGTTTACGCCATGCTTATGTGATCAAATGTGATGAAGTGATTAAAGATGCCAATGGTGAAGTGATCGAGCTTAAATGTTCAATCGACCCTGAAACTTTGGGTAAAAATCCCGAAGGCCGTAAGGTAAAAGGCGTGATTCATTGGGTATCAGCTAGTCAAGGTGTACCTGCAGAAGTTCGTATTTATGATCGTTTATTTACCGAAGCGGCACCAGATGCGGATGATGATTTCTTGGCACATCTAAATCCTGAATCCTTAAAAGTAGTACAAGCGGTGATTGAACCTGCTTTAGCACAAGCGAAATCCGAGGATCGTTTCCAGTTTGAACGTGAAGGTTACTTTGTTGCGGATCAATATGATCATCAAGCTGACAAACCCGTGTTTAACCGTATCCTTGATTTAAAGGATAGTTTTAAAGCAGATAAAAAGTAATTAAAAAAAGGGCCTAATACTTTATTAGGCCCTTTCAATTTAGATCTGCGTAGAACTGTAATGATTGAGTTACTTAAAACCTAAAGTAAAGTTCTATGCAGTTGGATTAATATGATAAAAGTAAATTATCATCGCAATTAATAAAAAAATAGCAGCCATGAGATAAGTGTTAACTGTATGAAAACTTTTAATAAACTTTAAAATATCCATTTTCCCGACTCAAAAAATATAACTAAGTACTGTATTAATTAATATACATTTCATTAAATATTGTAACTAACTGCACTTTTTTTTCAATATTTTAGTCATCAAAATTTAATATTTATTTCTTTTAAGAATAATTATTGTTTTTTTAAAGATTTGTTTCTTCAGGTTTTTCTACCGTCTCAATTTATTGAGTCGGTAGAATGAATTACGGGTTTGGCATGCAGATTTTAGCCTCAATCTAGATGAGAAAGAAAATGGCTCATAATTTGGGCAATTTTATTCTCTAACTGTGCCGCATAGGCCTGATTATCTTGTCTTAATTGAGGAATTGATAAACCTGCATGGCGTATTTCACAGGTATGTCCAATCAGCCATTTCTCAAAACTTTGCCCAACCACCTCAAGATGAAATTGTAAGGCGAGAATATTATTGCCAACAGAAAAGGCCTGATTTGGATAAATTGCAGAACTTGCCAATAAAGTTGCATTTGGGGGCAAATCAAAAGTGTCCCCATGCCAGTGCAATACTTCCACATTTTCCAGTGCGGCTAAAGGATTCTGCTCAACAGCCTTAATTTCCAATTGGCTCCAACCGATTTCTTTCTGATGTCCTGCATAGACTTTTGCACCCAATGCATGTGCGATGAGTTGTGCACCTAAGCAAATGCCAATGGTCGGCTTGTTGGCTTTTAAGCGTTGTTTTAAGCCTTCAATTTCATTGACTAGAAAAGGATAGTCCTCGGTTTCATAGACGCCGATGGGGCCGCCAAGAATTACCGTTAGCCCTTCATAGTTTAGTGCAGGACTCAGGTCATCGACACCCGCTTCGAAATAACGGACACGGAAGCCGAACTGATAAAAAACATCTTCTAAAGAGCCGAGATCTTCAAAAGCAAGATGTTGAATGGCATAAACAGTTTTGAGATGAGCGGCGAGGGTCATGACCGAGTACCGATGAATAAAAATTATTTTGTATCTTAAATCATTTTTAAGACCGATGTCTTGATCTTATGTACTTTGGACAGCACTGAAAATAAGGCTGCCCAAGTGTTGTATCGTTAAAAAAGCAATTTGCGTTGATGATGTTCCTCAACTACTGGTACCACATGTTCATCCTTTAAATCAACGCCAGACAGCCCCAGCCGTTTGGAGTTATGCATTAAGGCCAGTAAGCGTTGGGTAGCAATCGGAATACTTAATCCTGCGGGACGAATATTGGAAATACAGTTGCGTTGCGAATCCAGGCAGCCACTGAAGGCATCGAATGTGTAATAGAGGCCCATGCTGTCAGGCGAACTGAGACCCGGACGCTCACCAATCAGCATAATCAACATACGTGCCTGAAAAATTTCAGCAATTTCATCACCTAACGCAACACGACTGCCTGTAGCAATCACAATAGGCGCTAAAGACCACTGTTGTTCTGCAAAAGGTTGGATCAGTGCCTGTATGAAAGGCAGCGCATTTTCTTCAATGGCGCGAGCCGATAAACCATCACCAATCACGATGCAGACATCATAATCCTGCTGATCTTGTTGCATCTGCTGAAGCTGTTGCGTCGAATCGGTTGAAAGTAATCGTCCTAAATCAGGCCGCTTCAAATACAGCTCTTTATGTTCTGCCTGACTTTGTACATGGATAGGATTAAGCCCCAATTGTTGTAATTGCTCAGTGAGTAATTCAACATTTAAGCACTGGAAAACCGCATCTTTGGCCTGAGCATGGCTGAGTTGAAAATCTAGTAAAGCGCGGGTTGGGATGCTGCAACCAGTGCGCCCAATGGCAATCCGCGCATCAGTAAACTGTTTCAGGGTTTCCCATTGGTCGTGATGTGTTTGGGCTGGAAATTGAATGTCTTTTGAAAGTTTCATCAAACTCTCCTCAATGCATCAATAATCTAGAGAATTGAGCAGGCATCTGTTTTGCCCAATGAATATGCTGTTGTTGCTGTTTTAAAATCCCTTGCTGTTCTAACCAAGATGCAAACTCAGGCGCAGGCTGTAGTCCGAGTAATTGTCTGAGATAAAGTGCATCATGAAAGGAAGTGGTTTGATAATTCAGCATCACATCATCTGAACCCGGAATGCCCATAATAAAATTAATGCCTGCTGTACCAAATAGGGTCAGCAGCACATCCATATCGTTTTGGTCGGCATCGGCATGATTGGTATAGCAAATATCACAGCCCATTGGCAGACCGAGCAGTTTGCCACAGAAATGATCTTCCAGACCTGCCCGGATAATTTGTTTGCCATCATAGAGATATTCAGGGCCAATGAAACCGACCACGGTATTGACCAATAAGGGATTGTATTTGCGTGCCACTGCATAGGCGCGCGCTTCAATGGTCTGCTGATCAACGCCATGATGCGCATTGCTGGATAGGGCGCTGCCTTGACCTGTTTCAAAGTACATCACATTGTTGCCAAGCGTACCTCGGTTTAAAGCCAGCGTCGCTTCATAGCCTTCTTGCAGCATGGCAAGCGAAATACCGAAACCTTCATTGGCTTTCTGTGTGCCTGCGATGGATTGAAACATCAGGTCAATTGGAACATTTTTTTCTGCCAGTTGAATGCCTGAACTGATATGGGTCAGAACGCAAGACTGGGTCGGGATTTGATATTCCTGAATGACATGATCGATCAGTTTTAACAGTTCAGATAAATTATGCAGATTGTCAGTTGCAGGATTAATTCCGATCACGGCATCTCCATTGCCATACATTAAACCATCCAAAATACTGGCGGAAATACCAAGTACATCATCGGTGGGATGATTGGGTTGTAAACGCGTGGATAAATGTCCTTTTAAACCGATGGTATTGCGAAATTGGGTAATGACCTCACATTTGCTTGCGACATAAATCAGATCTTGATTGCGCATGATTTTACTCACAGCGGCAACCATTTCAGGGGTTAATCCTGCTGCAAGCTGTTCCAGTTTTTCGGTGGTAGCATCCTCGCTGAGCAACCAATTACGGAAATCGCCAACCGTAAAATGCGCAATCGGCGCAAACAGATCAGCGCGATGTTCATCAATAATCAGACGGGTAATTTCATCGCTTTCGTAATCGACCACGGTTTCATTTAAAAAGTTTTTTAAAGGCACATCTGCCAGGGTGATTTGTGCTGCAACTCGTTCAGTTGCATCCTGTGCCGCAACACCTGCCAGTTGATCGCCAGAACGTAAAGGGGTGGCTTTTGCCATCAAGGTTTTAAGATCAGCAAATTGATAGTGTTGTTGGGCCACGATTTGACGGTAACGCATGCGCTTCTCCTTAATCTTCCTGATTATTGCTTTTCATCTGCGGTGATCTGTGCAAATTCTTCTTCTGGCGTTCCTTGGATGAGTTGATGACGGCTATAAAATATAAAATAAGCAATAAAGACCATATAAATGCCTGCTGCAATACACCACACTTTAGAATTGACCAGAAAGCCTGCGACAACTGCAATCGCTGCCAGAATCAAGGCAATACTTGAAGTGAAAATACCGCCAGGTGTTTTATAGGGACGGTGCATTAAAGGTCGAGATACGCGCAGTTTAATATGCGAGAGCATCATCAATACATAAGAAATGGTTGCACCGAAGACTGCAATTAAAATCAGTAGGTCACCTTCTTTAGTTAAGGACAACAAGAATCCGATTATGCCGGGAATAATGATGGCTAAATAAGGGGCGTGATTTTTATTGGTCAATGACAGCGAGGTAGGTAAATAGCCAGCACGGGAGAGGGCAAAAATTTGACGTGAATACGCATAGATAATTGAAAAGAAACTGGCGATGAGCCCAGCAAGACCGACAAAATTAACAAAGTTGGCCAACCAAGTACCTTGTCCATAGACTTTGACAAGGGCATCGACCAAAGGCGCACTGGAGTGTTGCAAGGTACTGGCACCTGCTGCACCTGCGCCTAAAAATAGAATTAATAGGGCAAAGGCGGTTAAAATCAGCATGGCACCAATCAATCCGCGTGGCAGTGATTTGGCAGGATCTTTGGCTTCTTCTGCGGCTAAGGGTACACCTTCAACAGCCAAGAAAAACCAGATCGCATAGGGAACAGCGGCCCAAATACCTAAATAGCCATAAGGTAAAAAGTGGCTTGCGCCAAATTGTTGCCCCGCAGCAATATCAAACAGATTTTGCGAATTAAAATGCGGCAACATCGCAACAATAAAAACAGCCAGTGCGATTGCCGCAACTAAGGTGATGGCAAACATAATTTTAAGGGCTTCACCTGCACCTTTCAGGTGGATGCCCATAAAAATGAGATAACAGGCTAAATAAACCTGCCAGCCACCTATACCGAATAACGATTCACAATAGGCCCCAATGAAGGTCGCGATGGCGGCAGGAGCAATCGCATATTCAATCAGAATTGCGGTACCTGTTAAATAGCCACCGAGTGGGCCAAATGCGATACGGGCAAAACTATAACCGCCACCTGCTGTTGGCAGCATGGTCGCCATTTCGGACATAGCAAGGCATAGGCACAGATACATCACGGCAACGACTGCGGTGGCAACAAACATGCCACCCCAACCACCTTGTGCAATACCGAAATTCCAGCCAGCAAAGTCACCTGAAATAACATAGGCGACACCTAGACCGATCAGCAATAACCAGCCCACGGCACCTTGTTTAAGTTTTCTCTGGGCAAAATAATCTTCGGAAGAGGTTGTCGATGCTGAAAGTACAGAAAGTGGTTCTTGATTGTTCATACAAAGCTCCGTGTATGGTTCTCATCAGCAAGATGCAAAAGCAATGCCGATGTTGCACATCTTGTGCCAAAATTTAATTTTTATTTGCTTTGGTGATTCAGTTTGAGTGAAAAATAGAGGTTTTGTTTATAAACCAACAGCTGCCGATTTAAAACCGGTATAAGTCTTTAAAGATAAGGCTTATACCGGTCAGCAAACCGATTTGAATCACCTAGAAAAAGCCCATGGCTTTGGTTGAATAACTCACCAACAAGTTTTTGGTTTGTTGATAATGATCGAGCATCATTTTATGGTTTTCACGGCCAACCCCAGACTTTTTATAGCCCCCAAATGCAGCATGAGCAGGGTAGATGTGATAACAATTGGTCCATACCCGACCCGCCTCAATGGCACGGCCTGCACGATAAGCGGTATGGGTTGAACGTGACCAGACCCCAGCACCTAAACCATACATGGTGTCATTGGCGATCTGGATGGCTTCATCAAAGTCCTTGAATGTGGTTACCGATAGCACAGGGCCAAAGATCTCTTCCTGAAATACTTGCATCTGGTTATGACCTTTAAAGATGGTTGGTTCGATGTAATAACCATTACCGACTTCTTGGCGACCATGGCCACCCAAAAGTACCTCGGCACCTTCTTGTCGGCCTGTATCGATACAACGCAGGATTTTCTCTTGTTGTTCTAAGGAGGCTTGTGCACCGACCATGGTGTCGGTATCGAGTGGATGTCCAAGTTTGATGCGCTTGACCCGTTCGATGGCTTTTTCCATAAATTGATCGGCGATACTTTCTTGAATCAAAGCACGAGATGGGCAGGTGCAGACTTCACCTTGATTCAGCGCAAACATCGCGAAACCTTCAAGAGTTTTATCAAGAAAATCATCATCATGATCCATCACATCGGCAAAGAATACATTCGGTGATTTTCCGCCGAGTTCCAATGTCACAGGAATAATGTTTTCAGTGGCATATTGCATGATCAATTGCCCAACTTGGGTTGAACCGGTAAACGCAATTTTGGCAATGCGTGGACTGGTGGCCAGTGGTCGGCCCACTTCGGCGCCGTAACCATTGACGATATTGAGGACACCTGCTGGGAGGAGGTCCTGTATCAGTTCCGCCACCAATAAAATACCAACTGGGGTCTGTTCGGCAGGTTTAATCACCACACAGTTCCCCGCAGCCAATGCTGGGGCCAGTTTCCATGCCGCCATCAAGATCGGGAAGTTCCACGGGATGATTTGTCCCACCACACCGAGTGGCTCATGAAAATGGTAGGCGATGGTATCTTCATCAATTTCGGAGATGCCACCTTCCTGAGCACGAATACAGCCAGCAAAATAACGGAAATGGTCAATGGCTAACGGGATATCTGCCGCCAGTGTTTCGCGGACTGGCTTACCGTTATCCCAGGTTTCAGCAACCGCCAACATTTCCAAATTGGCTTCCATTCGGTCAGCAATTTTAAGCAATAAATTAGAACGCGTGGTTGGAGAGGATTTGTTCCATTCTTGCTTGGCTTTATGGGCAGCATCCAGTGCCAGTTCAATATCTTCGGCACTGGAGCGAGGAATACGAGTAAAACTTTTGCCATCGACAGGGGAAATATTGTCAAAGTAAACTCCTTTGACTGGCGCAACCCATTGCCCACCAATAAAGTTTTCATACTGGTCTTTGAAATGGATTTTTGAACCAGATTGATTGGGATCAACATAGCGCATATACATACTCCTTTATGTGTTTTGATATTTTTAAATAAAGTACCCAGTACGTTATTAACACTGAACATATCGCGCTAAAGGTTGGAAAAAGGTTGGAATTGCATGTCAAGGATGTAGGGAATTACAAATGCATACAAAAAAGGAATTATTGCAACAGCGCAAGCAGGTTGAACAACTGAGGACGCAAAGCAGCCTCAATCCGCAACATGCTGAAAAAATGGAACAGAGTATCGCCAGTTCATGGGAGCGTTCTACACTCGCTGATATTCCTAAAGAACGTTTAGCTGCGCCTTTGCTCAATCAAGTTTCGGCTCAAACAGGTTCTTTGGCTTTGGCATTACAGGTTTGCCAACAAGACCTCAAGCATGTGGCAGAACAGTCTTCAATGGTGCTTGCGGTCGGCGATGTCGGCAGTACTATTATTTGGACAGCATCCTGTACCCAAATGCGCAATGCTGCCGAACGTGTCCATTTTGTTGCAGGGGGGCAGTGGCAGGAAGAACTGGTCGGCACCAATGCCTTGGCGCTTTCACTCAAGACCCGTAAATCCAGTTGTGTATTTTCCAATGAACACTATATGGCGTCGGTACATGATTGGGTTTGTTACGCTGCGCCGATTATTGACCCTTATTCCAAGCAGCTTTTAGGTGTGGTGGATTTATCCACCACATGGGAACACCACAATAGTTTAGGGTTATTGGCCGTCGAGCGTTGTGCCGCAATTTTGCAAATGGCAGTACAGCAATTACAGCAGCAACAATTGTATTTACGTACCTTTAATACGGCACAGGTCTTGCTGAACGGGCAGAATTTGACTTTAACCCCAAGACAAATTGAAATTCTGGTGATTTTAGCCTTGTGCCCGCAGGGATTGAATTTAGAGAATTTACATCAGGCTCTCTATGGTGAGCGTAAAGTCAGTCTTGGGACATTAAAAGCAGAGATGTCGCATTTGAGAGACCGTTTAGGCGATGCGCTCGGCTCACGACCTTATCGTCTCAACGTTGCCGTCGAGGCAGATTTCTTGCAACTGGAACAGGCATTGGATGCGGGTTATATCAGTACCGCTCTACAAGGCTATACCGGTATTTTCTTAGCGAAAACCGAAAGTCCATTTTTATGTGCATGGCGAGATGGTTTGGAATCCCGTTTGAGTCATGCGATTTTTCAGACACAGGGTAGTGACGCTTTATTAAAGCATTTGGCCTATTCGCCTGAAGCAATTGATGCCGCTGAACGTTTACTGGAATTACTGCCAGCTTCGCATCCTGCTAAAAATATGCTCAGTAAGTACCAAGACCACTGAGCATTCAGATATTTAAAAGGGGCGTCAGTATTACTGGATTTTTTCTGCTAACCAAGCAAACAGATCTTTATAAACCTGTGCACGCACAGGCGGTGCAGATAAAACCAAATCATGCAGACCATTTTGAATGGACAGCGTTTGTACATCACCTTTCATTTTCTTGGCATTCTGAGTCATGTCTTTGACATCGAGAATCACATCGCTTTGTTGAGCGTCGATTCCCCATTTTCTTGGATTGTTAGATTGATGTGAATGCATGATCAAAGTCGGTACATTTAAAGTCACGCCTTGATGAATTTCCTTTTGCGCTTCGTGAATCGCCGTGACAAAAGACAAGTGCACAAAAGGCATGCTTTTCGGTTTCCAATCGAGGTTGAAATCCCACTCACCAAAAAAATTTTTATGTAAGCTTGGGGTATACCATTGATTTAGACCACTTGGAAATTTGCCATTCGGCAGGCGTTTACCTACTTTACTCAAGAGTGGAATGCCCACTTTTTTCTCAAGCACACTTTTATAGAAATCATAGAATGGACTATTGTTCCAGACCGCTTTGATTAAGCGATGATCTGGATAATGTGCGGCATATAAGGTGGCAATTAAACCGCCTGTTGAATGGCCTGCCAATACAACTTGATTGTGATTTTCTTGACCAATAATTTCCAGTGCTTTGCTGATCTCGGCATCGTATTCACGTAAATCAAGCACATAGTAGAATTTTTGGTGAGGGAGGCGAGAGCGACCATATTTTCTTAGGTCAAGGGCATAAAAATCGTAGCCATGCTGATTAAATTGTTCAGCCATTTCTTTTTGGAAAAAATAGTCTGCAAAACCATGAATATATAAAACCGCTTTTTTGGTCGCTTCAGCAGCCTTCTTGCGAACCAAAGTAGCAACAACTTTTCCATCATAATCATCAGCGAAATTTAAGGTCAGTTGCTGATAATCTTCGCCCAATATATCTGGTTGATATGTATAGAGATTTGAAGTAGTCATTTTTATAGATCAAGTCTGAATTCATTAACAACCACATTAAATGAAATCATCTGTATGTCAATGCAATTATGCGATAGCTATCGTTCACAAAAAGTGGCGATTCAGTGAGGAAATACGGCGAGATTTCGTATTGCATTTTTATTTTAGGCAAAAAATCGTTAAGCTATGCGCTGTTGTTTTTGACTGAAGAAATTATGAAACAAGAGACTGCACTGAAGTTACTCAAAGCTGGGGAAAATGTTTTTTTAACGGGCTCAGCTGGTGCAGGTAAAACCTATACGCTTAATCAATACATCCATTATTTAAAAGCCCGTAAAGTACCTGTGGCAATTACCGCTTCGACAGGAATTGCAGCAACCCATATGAATGGCATGACCATTCATACTTGGGCAGGGATTGGGATTAAAGATCGTTTGAGTGATGATGACCTCAAGCGAATGAAAGAACGTAAATATTTAAAAGAGCATTTAGAAAATGCCCAAGTGCTGATTATTGATGAAATTTCCATGTTGCATGCCAAGCAACTGAATCTGGTCAATCAAGTCCTGAAATACTTTAAAGAAAGTGATGAGGCCTTTGGTGGGATTCAGGTGATTGTAGCAGGTGACTTCTTTCAGTTACCGCCCGTTGGTAAAAAGGATGAAAGCAATCGCGATAAATTCTGTTTTATGTCGGATGCTTGGGTCGAAGCCAAATTCCGTGTCTGTTATTTAACGGAACAGCATCGTCAGGATGATGAAATCCTCAATCAGATTTTAAATGCGATTCGTGCCCAGAATATTCAAAGCAATCACATTACCGCCTTACAACAATCCCGCCAGCATGATATTGGCGAGACCTTTACTCGTTTATATACGCACAATATGGATGTCGATAATATTAATTATCAGCACCTCAATGAAATCGACAATGAGAGCCATCAATTCAATGCGGTTGTCGATGGCAATGAAAAGTTGATGGAAACCCTAAAATCATCGGTGCGTGCGCCTGAAGAACTGACCTTGAAGAAAAATGCCAAGGTGATGTTTGTCAAAAACAACTTTGATATGGGCTATATCAACGGCAGTTTGGGCGAAGTGATCGGCTTTGAAGAAGATGACAAGCAGGGCATTCTGCCAAAAGTAAAATTGACTGATGGTACAACCTTCTTGGTTGAACCAGAAACATGGTCGATTGAAAATGAAGCGGGTAAGGCGATTGCCAGTTTCCAACAGATTCCTTTGCGTTTGGCATGGGCAATCACCATTCATAAAAGCCAAGGGATGACGTTGGAAGCTGCAGAAATCAATCTCACCCATACCTTTGAAAAAGGTCAGGGCTATGTGGCTTTATCACGTTTAAAATCACTGACAGGGCTGAAGCTGCTCGGCTTTAATGAACAGGCGCTTGAACTGGATAGCTTAGCCATTAAAGCGGATCGCCGTTTTCAGGAGTTATCGAGTGAAGCAGAAGCCAACTTTGAAAATATTGATTTAACCACCCAGCATAATGCTTTTATTCGTCATTGTGGTGGCACATTGAATGCCACTGAAATTGCCCGTAATGAAAAGAAAATCGCCAAAGGTGCGAAACAGAATTATGCCGCAGCAACTTTGGATGAAACCCGTACTTTATTTGAAGAGGGTTATGAAATTGAAGATATTGCACATGAGCGTGGTTTAACGCCTGCAACGATCATCAATCATCTGGCGCGTTTGCATAAAGAGCAGGGCTTGGATATTTCAGTCGCCAGCCCAGGCGAAGAAGTGATTGAAGAAGTGCGCAAGATTTATAAACGCCTGCATAAACGTAAAAATCCTGAACATTTTACTGATGATGGTGCAATTAAATTACGTCCTATCGTGGAAGCCACCAGTCCGCGAATGGCGTATGATCAAGTCCGTTTAGCCTTATTATTTATTGAATAGGAATGATAAAAAAATGCCGCATTTGATTGCCCACTATTCAGCCAATTTAACTGAATTAAATCCGCATCAATTATTAAAAGATGCGAATATTGCATTGGTTGAAACGGATTTATTTGTCGCACATGATATTAAATCCCGTGCATTTAAAGATGAGGTGTTTTTAATTGGTTTGAATGAAACAGAAGAGGCCTATATTCATTTAAAGCTGTATATATTGAGTGGACGAACGCAGGTACAGAAGCAAGCCGCGGGTGCAGCATTGTTGCGTCAACTAGAGCAAAAAAGCTATATGCAAGCTGAGGTCAGCTATCCCGTTCAGCTCTGTGTTGAAGTGATTGATATGCCCAAAGAGGATTATTTTAAAGCAATAATTTAGTTTAAAGTAAACGCTGTTTTATCAAATAAGGACAATTGGCCTTATTTGATAAAATATACTGATTAATATGTATTTTGATTTGATAGTCTTAAAAAAATTATTGCTAGTCATTCTAGTCACTTATATTAAAATAAAATCTTTATTCCTAAATTCGTTGCAGAATATAACATTAAAAATATAGACAGATTTGTATGCTGTTTATAGAATAGCGTAAATTTAAGTTGATTTTTTATAAAATAATGTTGAGTAATATATTTCAGGCCTTGGAAAGTTTGGGCCTTACCGCACAGAGACGTGCAATCCATATTCAGTTTTCCAATCAAAATTTAAATACTCAAGTGTTCCTGCAACGGATTGATGGGCAGCATCAACTGAATGCAGGCTTTAAAGCAGAATTAATTTGTCTGTCGACCAATGCTACTATTCCGCTGAAACAATTTATTGGTAGCCAAGCCGCAATTGATACTGTC
>NZ_BBTF01000007.1:0-124738 GCF_000876115.1 Acinetobacter sp. NBRC 110496 | reverse complement strand
GTAAGATCTGATTGACATCCACACCAGACTCATCAGTTGGTAACGGATTTAAACCCGCAATGTCCAACTCAAAATCCTGTCTTAATAATTGTAATAATGTGGAGTTAAAACGCGGTTCATCATCATATATAAATAGTCGATAACCGGTTTTAGCTGTCTCACGGGTGATTTGCACTGGAATTAGTAGAAGCGGTGCTTTAAAGGTACGTTTCGAACGTTCTGACTCTTTCCATTCTAAAAAGCCAATTGCAAGAAATAATGTATTCGCACCACCTTCTTCCAAAGCAGTCCGTGAAGCACGATAGACTTCAATCAACCGCTTTTCCAATAAAGGTGTTTCAAGTGGACTAAATAATAATTTTCTAGACAGGCTTTCATCGACATATTGGTCGATATGCTGGCTTTCATTGTCGCGTTGAACATCTTTAAGCGAAATACTTTCAGTGCTCTTAAATAAAAAGCCTTCCTGATTCGCCAACGCATCTTCCAGTTTGCTTAAGGTAAGTTCAGAGCACTGTAAGGGAATACTGTAACGATTATCTTTAAAGTTTAAGAGCTTATTGCGAAGACTTAAATCCAATAAACGACGTAGCCAACGGTCAACTCGCGTAGTTTTATTTTCAATGGGACGTTCAATATCGTAAACAGGAATAGATGCAGATGCCCATTCTATCTCAGTTTCATCTAGATGATTTCTCTTCTCCAAATAAGCAGCAATTGGTTTAATACCACGTAATCGAGACTGCCGCACATCAATTGCAAGATAGAATTCATTTTGGCGGGATTCATCCTTAATGTATTGTTTCGCTGTTTCAAGTGCCGAAATAAATTTTGCTTGTTGTGTGATTAGCGTCGTTTCTATAAAAACAATCTCACCTAAATCGTAACGCTTTCTTAAAAGCTGAATATCATCAATGATTAAATCAGCATTGGGCGTTTCATTTAACCAGACCCCAAGATATGCATGTCGCTCTTCAATAATAACCAGAGTATCTAAACCAATCTGTTCCGCCAAGGCACTTAACAACAATGTGGAGTCTAAACAGCATGCTAGTTTTTCTTCAAAAACTTGTTTTGCCAAACGGACGCGTTGCCCTGCTTTTACAAAACTTGCAGGGCTTACAATGTAATGAATCTGTTGCTGTAATAACGACTCCCAGAGGGCATTCAACTGAGATAAAACAGCATCCCGATCTCGCTCCAGATAACCAGTTAATGAACCTGATTGCTTGTTTTTTAGAATTTCACTGGCTTTAACCAGAACGGGGCTGAGGGCTGCTGCATTGGGTTGCGAAAAACTGGCCAACAATTCAATTGGCTGACGTTCCCCACCCCATGTATCAATGGTCAACAGATCAATCTCTACCTGTTGTTCTGCTAGTACCTCGCCTTTTTCATTTACCCAAACGGCTTCGATACGCCCCTTTATATTTTCAGGTAACTCTTGCAATAACTTGATATCAAAAACTAATTTTGGCTTATCAAGTGCCAAAACTTGATTAGCCGCCAGATTTGCAATATGAATGGTGTGTGCTTTGAAATATTCTGGATTAGAACGCAGAATGACTTTTGAATCGGTAATATTGTCTATAGATGAGATTAAGATTTGTCTGATTAGAGGGACTGAATTTTGCTGTAAAACAAAATTTAAAGCTGAAGTGCAATCAACTTGTAATGAATATTTAGAACCAAGTTGTTGTTTACTTTCAACTTCTGACATTATTTTCCCCTTATCGATTTTATAGGATCTAATTAAAGACATGCTTAAAAATTAAAGTCACAATATTAAATGATTTATCTCATATTTAAAAATTAAACCTGATATTGAACAAATAAAGCTTATACATATAAAAACAGCCTATTCATGGTCGGCTGTTTTTTATCACTTCAAGCTATTTGGTGTATTTTTGAATCGCTTCGCTTACTTCTAGACCAGAATGATAAGCACCATGTACCGTTCCGGCTCCAAATGAAGCCAAATGTTCGCCTGCAAAAAATACTTTGTTCTGGATAGGTTGCTTAAGTATTTCAATCTGATCTGACGTCTGCCCAACAGAATGATAACTAAAAGAGCCTTCTGAAAATTGATCTTTCCCCCATTCAGTCTTAAATATCTGTATTGGTTGAGGAATTTTATCAAAAATGAGTGCTAAAGATACTTTAATGTTGTGCCAAACCTCTTCACAACTTGTATCTTCAAGCCAAGTTGCAGATGCACCACCGAATAAAAATAATAATGTTGGCTGATGATAAAGTTCACTCACATCTAAAAAGTTGAGCCAACCATGCTGGTTATGAATATAGATGTTTTTGCTTTGGTCATATTGTGCCGATTTCCAAAAATTTTGATCAAAACTCACAAAAAGTTTATTAAACGTGCCAAATCCTAAATGGTTAATGACCTGCTTTTTTTCTTGAGATAAATCTGGAAAAAATTGGAGACGCTGCTTTTTAAGCACGCCCAATGGCACAGTAACAATGACCTGACTTGCACAGAAGCATTCGGCATTTTCAGTAAAAATTTGAATTGTATCTTGAGTATAGTCAATCTGTTGAACAACTTTGTTGGTCAATACCGTAATGTTTCTAGACAAGAATTCGATTACCTGTATATAACCTTGAGGAAAAATAACTTCATCTCCAGGGTAATACCCTTCATTTTTCCAAAATTCAGCAGATAAATGCGCTAAATCACTTGCACAAGGGTCTTCCGCTAATAGATTAAAAAAATCAAACAGCATTTTTTTCAGTTTTATCACTGCTTGTTCATCGAGATCAAACTGCGTGTTTATATACAGCAAAAATTCTTCTTCATTCATCCACAGTTGTAAGGCTGCTAATGCATGAGGATAGTGCTCATGTGGATCAATTTCTTTAAACCGATTCAACAAATAGTCCAGACTTGTTTCAAAAATTAATTTTTCTTCTGAATTAAAGGGTTGCTGTTTACCTTGGTAGTAAATGGACTGATCATAATTAAATACGGTAGTTTGAATCTGATTATGCTGAACAATGTTCCAGATTGGATTATTTTCAATCCCATGAATCCATGAAGCACCAAGATCATAACACTCGTGCTTAATTTCTTGACTAAAAATGCGACCGCCCAATCTATCTCTGGCTTCTAAAACCAGTACCTTTTTCCCCATCTTTTTCAGTTCACGCGCAGCTGTCAGGCCTGCTACACCAGCGCCAATTATAATAATAGGCTCTTGACTTGTATTCATTGGAAAATCACCTTTAGCGCACTTAAAGAAATGATTAAGGCCGCATTGAAATGAAAAAAGCAGCATGTATGTCACATGCTACTTCTGGTATTCAACTACAGTCTTAATATTAATCTAATGCTTTTATTAAATTAACTAGTTAAAATTAATGATTACCGTTTTAATCCGATTACCATCCATCTCGGTCACTTCAAAGTTTAAGCCTTGATAATCGATAACTGTGCCAGCGTCAACGATCCCATCCCGCTTATCTAAAATAAGTCCAGACACGGTAATGTATCCTGTTTCATCATCAATTAAATCTACCCCGAGCTGTAACTCGAGTTGATACAAATCTAAGGTGCCGGATGCTTTCCACGTTGTTTCCCCCACCTTGATCAATTCAAGCTGCTCATCTGCATCGGGAAACTCACCTGCAATTGCTTCAAAAACATCCAAAGGGGAAATTAAGCCCTGTACATTGCCAAATTCATCATTGACTAAAACCAATGAACCTTTCGATGTACGTAATGTATTGATGACATCAATGACTTTCATCTTTTCAAAAATAAAAATCGGTCGCTGTGCTTTGATCAGAGATTTTAATTCTGCTTCATCATCCAATACATCCAAAATTTCTTTTGCACGAACGACACTTAACACCTTATCTAAGCTGCCACGGCATACTGGAAATAAGCTATGCGGGACAGATAAAATTTGCTCGCGTATTTTTTCTGGAGTTTCATTGATATTGATCCAAGAAATTTGGCTGCGTGGTGTCATGATCGATGCAACAGATCGTTCTGCCAGCATTAAGACGCCCCCAATCATATAACGTTCTTGGTCAACAAAGGTGTCTTGTGCTTCTGCATGCTGCAAAGGACTTGTCGTGGTCGTTTCTGATTTCCCACCCATCAACTTTAAAATCGTATCTGCAGTACGATGACGTAATGGAATCTTAGATTCATGCTTTGATCTATTCCGTTGTGTGAATTGATTGAATGCTTCAATGACAATCGCAACACCAATACCTGAGTAGATATAACCTTTAGGAATATGGAAACCAAAACCTTCGGCAATCAAGCTAATTCCAATTAACAATAAAAAGCTTAAGCAAAGAATAATCACCGTTGGATGTCGATTGACAAAGCTGGTCAATGGTTTCGAGGCGAGCAGCATCACAAGCATTGCCACGACCATTGCGACCATCATGACATAGATATTATCGACCATACCAATAGCTGTAATGACGGAATCTAATGAGAATACAGCGTCCAGAACAACAATTTGTGCCACAACTGCTGTGAAACTTGCATAAACGACATTGGTTGTAATCTTGACTTCAGGTTTACCTTCCATTCGTTCATGTAATTCACTGACTGCTTTATACAGTAAGAATAAGCCACCAAATAAAAGAATCAGATCACGACCTGAAAAAGACCAGTCGAAAATAAAAATAAGTGGTTTTGTTAAGGTGACTAACCAAGAGATGGCGAACAATAGACCTAAACGCATAATCAATGCGAGAGATAAACCAATGACTCTGGCCTTATCCCGTTGGGAAGGAGGAAGTTTATCTGCCAAAATGGCAATAAAGACGAGATTATCAATCCCTAAAACAATCTCTAAAACGATCAGAGTAAGCAAACCTACCCAAATCCCAGGATCTAATAAAAATTCCATTATTTACTCACTAAACAAAAATAAGGAGTCATGAAACTGTACTTTAAGATCTTCCCAGGCGAAGGATCCATATATATTGACCTTTTCTACAATAGTTGCCTTGATTATGCCTAAGTTTTAAATGCTAAGTTTATATTTTTAAAAAAATTAAAAAAACATAAATGAAGTTTAAAAAAGCAATAAATATCAGATTGATATGTTTAATAAGACGTTATAGAACTTGGCATAAAATATTGAATTAGAATAATTACTTACAAAATTATCTAGTGCTCGGATTTGAAATGACGCTCGATCATCAACGCCACTTACTATTTGTTCAACGGTTAGAAATCTATATTTAAGCCATTCGAGCAGCACAAATGCGTGGTGAAATACGTGCAGGCGATGCCAAGGAAATCAAAAATTTTCTGCTCTGTGGTATTCTTGAATAGGCTTGGGGAAATCCAAAGAGCTTAAAAGAAATGACTATCGGTGCACTCATCCTTGGATTGAGGTAAGAACTATGCTTGCTAAAACATCAACGCCTGAACAAATTCCACACTTATTCCAAATGGCTTGGAATGAACATGACATGGCTGCTTTTGCTTCATTGTTTTGTGAAGATGCCAGTTTTGTAAACCGCTTTGGACACTATGTGAAAGGTGTTGATGAAATTATTGCCATGCACGCTCCAATCCATGCAACGATATATCGTGACTCTACTCTTCAGAACGAAATCATAGAGCTAAACCCTATCTCAAATGAGGTTACCCTCATCCATTTCTGGAGTCGTTTAAGTGCAGGTCTTGCACATCCGGCTGGACCACATCAGGTAGATACCCTGATTCTCTGCGTACTCACCAAACAAAATGATGCATGGTTCATCCGTGCTTTGGAGAATGTAACGCTCACCAATCCGCGAACTGGACAAACCATTTTAAGAGATCACATCTAATCTAAATTACATTTTCAAATGTGATTTATTTGAATGAAACATTTGCCTCATTTAGGTTATATATTGAATGATAATGATTAGATCAGAACAAATAGCCACCTTTATTGGTGGCTATTTAGATATGAAATTTTTAAGAATTAGAAGTTAAAGGTCCACGCCAACTGCGCTGTACGCGGTGCTCCAAGGAATAGATAATCATCTCCAAAGAAACTCCCTGCATCTCGCCAGTATTTTTTATTCAACACATTATCAACATTAAAACGAAGTGTATTGTCATAACCATAAGCACGGAAATTATAAGCAGTACCGAGGTTAAATACGGTATAGCCAGAAACTTTGGCTGTCGCCGTTTTATTGGCATATTTACTGCTGCTGTACTGCATGCCTGCCAATAAACGTAATCCATCCATTTGTGGAACTTGATACGATAGATAACTGGCAAAGCGAACCGTTGGTACATTCTGGGTTTGATGCCCTTGGTATTCAGCAACGTCTAGGTCTTTTAAACGTGAACGGGTAAGTGCCAAGCTTGATGTTATATCAAGATTTTGCCCCAGCCGTCCCTGTAGACCGAGTTCCAGACCGATATTATGCTGTTGACCTTCGCTAATATAATAATTGTCTGCGTTGGTATATTGATGATCCTGTTTTAAATCAAACAATGCCGCCGTAAAAAGTACATCTTGCCATTGCTGTTTAATCCCCAATTCATACTGTGTTGAATGTACCGGCGCTAAAGTTGCAAAAGCATTTCCCGCGATCCCTTTTTCTGGATTTCCTGTAGCAAACCATGGCGCTTGTCCGCCATCACTTAGACCTTTGGCATATGAGGCATATACATGGGTATGTTCCCACGGCTGATACATCAACGCCAATTGCGGTAAAAAACGATTAAAATTGGTATCACGAATGTTGTTGCCATCTACATCATAAGCATGTTCATTTAAATGTAGTAGTTTCCCACCCGCAAGAACTGACCACTCTTTATTAAAATCAATATGATCGAGTAATGTTATTGCTGTTTGCTGGCTTCTTAATGATGTATAACGATTACCTAAAGTTGCATTAGATGGCGTAAAGGTCACACTATCGGTATATATGTTTCCTGTTCCAATTAACTCATTAAGAGCATTGTGCTGAGCATGGCGTTTATAACTGTGTGATAATTCTAAATTGAGTGTATGTTGCCAAGTTGCAGTGTTGAATTTACCACTTAATCCTGTCTTAAACTGATTGGTTAAATAGCTATCATCTGGGTTGCGGAAATCATAGATATCATAATTGCCGTGTTGATCAAAGCTATTCCCTAATCCTGTGGTTTGACATATTTCGCTATCACAACCCCAAGCAAATGAAGAAAAATCATCGACCACGACACGGCTTTGAGATGCACTCAGATTCGCAGTCCAGCTGTCATTCACTTGATAAATATATTTTAAACCCGTGTTAAGACTTTCACTGGTGATTGGGCTACTCCAGCTTTGATAACCCAATAAACGATCCCAATCCACGCCAGTAGGCACAGTTTTACCATCCAGTAATTGATAGCCAGGCACTGATCGTTGGCGTTGGCGCTGTGATTCAAGATCAAATTCAAGCTTTGAACGATCTGAGATTTTCCAATCCAAAGCCACAGAACCAAATAAACGCTGACCGTTAGCATGCTCAACATTTGGATGAAGCTCTTCTTTCGCCACATTCACCCGATAACCCAATTGCTGATCTGGTCCAGTTAGACCACCAATGTCCGTTGCAATACGATTACCGCCGCGACTATCGACTTCAACCGTAATTGACTGGATATCTTTTGGTCGCTTGGTCACATAGTTCACCACACCACCTGGTGTAGACATCCCACTTTGAATGGCACTGATGCCTTTTAATATTTCAACTTGTTCTTTATTTTCAAGTGCAACGTTCTGCTCGCCGCGTAATAAATTACCATTCAGTAAATAACTTGATCCCAAGTTAAGGGCAAAACCACGCATCATAACATTTGGATAATAGCCAATTGGCGCATAACCATCGCCAACCGCTGCATCATTTTTCACAACATCTGTCAGGGTTTTGGCATGTTGGTCAGCAATGCGTATAGCTGTCACGGTGCTAATCGATGCAGGAATTTCCGCAAGCGTTTGCTGAGTAAAGCCTGATAAATTGACTTTAGGCTGATAATAGCCCTCTTCCCCTGTTTGTGCTTTAACCGTAATTGTGGCCAGACGGGCTGTATCACCTTCGGTTTCAGCATATACGATTCCAGAGCTGAGGCTTAGATAAGAAAATGAACCTACAGCCAGTAATGCTTTTTGTAAACGAGAAAATGGATACGTTTTCACAGTTGTTGTCTAACCCCAAAAGAGAATGATACAGCTTAAACTTTGCGGGCATGAGTATTCACAATTTTCTCAGATTGAACAAGCATGTTTTTCAATATATCTATTTTAATTAAGGTTGAAATTCACTGGTGGTCGTATTGAAGCAACATTCAAGTGAAAATACGGAATCTGCTGTGGCATCACATATTGACCAAAGGATAAAACCAGCATATAAAAAGTTAAGCTTGCTGCTCATTTAAGCAATTCAGAACTTTTTACAAGCTTTTAAACATGAATAAACAGTGGAAATAATTGATCCAATTCAGAGCATATAAATGATTAAAACTAGTCAAATTTATCCATCCCTGATGGTTACAACACTTTTAGTTCTGAGCTCGACTGCCTGTTTGGCAAAAAATTTAACACTTTTACTTGATCAAAATAATGAACAATCATCGATTCAAATTACTGCTACTGAATTTATTGAAAAGAACAGCATAAAAACAATTGCAAATAAGCGTTATCAATATTTTTCTGTTAAGAAAGCAGATGGAATGATCTATGAGGCTTATATCGTCCCATGTGCACCTGACTATTTAGTAAATCTAGATAAAAATGAAGCTAAGACGCTTCAGCAATGTACAGATCAAGTCATCAATGCAGTCGATGAATTAATGCACCAAACCAAAAATTCACTTCTGCATTTCAGCGGCACACAATATGTTTATGATGGATACGAAGACTCCAGCCAATATCACTACTATTCTTTTTTTAATGTAAAAAATTACTCTAGATCAAATGATGGTAAGCGACCGCTGCTTGGGGTGATCTATCGCTGTAAAGTCAAAGCATCAGCAAAGGCATTAAAGCCTTTTATCGAACAAGCCAAAAACAGTTGTGCCAATACCATGATTGAAGCCTCATAGCATTGGATGATCAAGGCTGGCTACGATTTTTCATATTTACAACTGCTCAAGATCATCAAAGGCTCCACACATCGACCCCATTAAAACCATCATATAGATGCTTATAAACAAAACTAACAATAAATCGAATGTGCTGTTAAATTTTGAAGTATTTCACTTTATCAAATTAATGTCCTCGTAGGCTGAATTTATTCCAATTCCATATTGTGAATAACAATCATTCTCAAATATACTTCAGATCAATTTAAAAGCAATCTCAGGGTGAGATCAAAGGACATAAGATGAAAAAAGATAGTATGTTTTTTAATAGGAAAAATGACGTAAGAAATATCATTCCCCTTTTATCGATTGGTGGATTCATCTTCTTCTCAAATTCATCCTTTGCGGCCTCTACAACCGAAGTAATAAATCCAGAAAAAAGTTCAGAAGTGCTTCCTACCATTACAGTTACTGCCTCGCGCGCAGATGAGTTATCTTCTTCGGCTAAACAAGTCACCAAGCTCGATGAAAAACAAATCGAGCTGTTAAAAAATGCCTCATCAGGCAACATTGCGACAGTATTAGCCAAAGTCGTTCCAGGATTATCGGATTCGAGTCGCACAATTACAGATTATGGACAAACATTACGTGGTCGTAATGCCTTGATCTTGGTCGATGGCGTTCCGATGAATTTAACACGAGATACCTCAAGAGGACTTTCGGCAATTGATCCAGAAAGTATTAGCAGTATCGAAGTCATCCGTGGCAGTAATGCCATTTATGGCAGTGGTGCATCTGGTGGAACTATTTCAATTACCACCAAAGCCGCAGGTGGTGAGCCAACAGCAAAAACAGTCATTGGACTGCAAACAGGCTTAACGAATCTTCGTTCCGATGCCTTAAGCAGTGACATTCATCAATATTTCTCTGGAAGCCTAAATAACTTCGACTATGCGCTCGATTTTGGTTATCAACGGATTGGCAGCCCATACGATGCACGTGGAAGACGGGTTGCACCTGAACCAAGTCAAGGCGACCTGTTTGATGCAGATGCCTATAGTATTGGTGGTAAACTTGGCTATCATCTTGATGACAATCAGTATCTACAATTTGCAGCAAATTATTATAATGCGGAACAGGATTCAGACTATGCCTCTGACCCAAGCGTTGCTCAGCTCCCTGCGGGTACTGTACCAGCCAAGGCAATCAAAGGTCTGAAATTAAAAGACCAGAATAAAAATGAAAATCAGATCTACAATTTAACCTATACCCATAAAGACTTTTTCGGCAATAAAGTCGATGCGCAAATCTATTATCGTGACTTTTTTACCCGCTTCGCGCCATTTGATGCGCGTAAAGTCGCGACACGCGGTGGACAAGTTGATCAGGTCTATCAAGAGAATAATGTGCTTGGCAGCCGCTTAACCGTCAATACGCCACTTGAGTTCTTAGGTGATACCTCACTGGTTTGGGGCGGAGATTTTAGCCGCGAAAAAAGTGAAATGCCTTTAGATACCTTTGACCCTAAAATTTACGACCAATCTGGTGGACTCGAGTTTGTTAAAACTGGCAAACTGATCTATCTTCCTGAATTAACTACTCAAAGTATCGGTGGATTTGCTCAATTGAAACATCGTTTCAATGAGCAATGGTCAGCAGAAATAGGTACACGTTATGAAGACAGTTATGCCAAGATTGATCGTTTCGTCCCTTTATCTCAATTAGGTAAAACAGACCCTTATACGGTCAAAGGCGGTAAAGTAAAAGCAGATGCATGGCTCTACAATGCCAATGTCACCTTTGCACCAACTGATGAACACTCTATCTATGCATCTTTTAATCAAGGTTTCCAACTCCCCGATGTCGGTATTGTGATACGTAATGCGACCGCAGGCTTTAACCTCGCATCATCGTTCTTAGAGCCTGTAAAAGTGGATAACTACGAGTTAGGCTGGAATGGTCATTTTAATAACTTTAGCTCTAGTCTTGCAGTGTTCCACTCCACTTCAGATCTGGGTGGTGTGCAATCCTTTAATAATGGTTTGATACTTACTCGAACCAAAGAAAAAGTGACGGGTATTGAGGCAACACTTGATTATCTTGAAGATGCCAAAGTGTGGGGAGCTGGCGGCAGTGTGACTTGGATGAAAGGCCGAGAAACGCCACAAAATACCAATACCGAACAAGATATGACGGGTTACCGGATCCCTCCTTTAAAAGTAACAGGTTACATCTCTTATAGCCCAACAGATACTTGGACCAACCGTATTCAAGCAACCTATTTTGGCTCAGAAGATTATCGCTTGAATGGGGTAAATAGTTTTGGCCGCTATGATGTCAAATCATATACAACAGCAGACTTACTGAGTAGCTTTGCACTAAATAAGAAAGATACCATGACCATCGGTATCGAAAATATGTTTAACCGCCAATACTATCCACTCTATAGCCAACTTATGAGAAACAGCAACAATACCAGCCACTTAGTCGCAAATGGTGTGACACTGAAAGTTTCTTATAGCCATAAGTGGTAATTTAAAAAGTAATAGTCGCTTAGCGCGGCTATTACTTAATTCTATAAGCGCTTCAAATTTCCCTTTTTGTTCAGTTATTGTGCCCTAATAATAGCAAAACCATTCAATACTATGATGTATCCATCGTGATCAAAGGTAGGATTCATTCAGGACAGTGTCTTGCTCGTTCAACTAGAGAGCCAGCTGCCTATCTAAATGATTTAAGTCTATATAAAGTAATATTTTACCTATTCTAACCAAGATCAAAAAATCTTAAAAATTAATATAATGAATTGTATTTAATAAATTTATTAATAAATATTTTCCTTTTAACTCAAATAACAGCTGTTTAAAAAATCTTAAAAATTGCCTTCTTTTCGCTATTTTTAATTTCTTTTTTTCACCTTATGCTGAAAGATTAAATGGATGAAGCAAAAAGTCACACTGCTTTTTGAATTTTTGCATTCAATAGATTGGAGCAATAAGTTGAGTAATAAATTACAGTCTAAAAATGCTGGAATACAATTCCCCATTCAATCTGGTAAAAAAACACCGAGTACGACAGATACTGCAAAACAGATTTTATATGCAGCCCTTCACAGTGTTAATTCTCCCTATACATCCCAACTCAAAACCGAGAAAAATTGGAGAAAGCAATATCCATTTTATTTTCAAGAACTTGTCAAAGTTGGAATTAGCTCTATCCATCACCCACTGTTGATTGCGCAACATGGACTTGAAGCAGCTCAAGACCTGTTTATTTTTAATCGGGCTGGTCATGAAACAACATTAGCACAAGCAATGACGCAGATTGATGAGCAACCTTTTGATACTTACATTCTCAAAGGTACTGGCAGTGCAGAGATTGAGCCTTGGTCTATTCCTTTTGAAGGAAAAAAACTACAAGGACAGGCATTATTAGCGCAAATTGATTGTTGGGAACAACAACAAATCATTGAACCAAGTCATGCAAAAGCGTTACGTCTACTTCAGGCTCATCCTGAATGGTTTGATTTATCTACACGGACGATGGTGCTTTTTGGTGCAGCATCAGAGGCAGGGCCGCTCAGTTGGCTTGCAAAATGGCGCGCCAATATTGTCGCCATTGATTTACCAAATCCTAAAATCTGGGAAAAGATCACTCAAACCGTTCAACAAGGCAATGCCACTTTAATTGCACCACAACAGACTTTAGCCCATCAGGAAAAACAGCTTGGTGCAAACTTACTGACTCAAACACCAGAAATTGCCAATTGGCTCAAAACATTTAAAGGGCCTTTAGATCTTGCTGGTATTGCCTATCTGGATGGTGAGAAACATGTTCGTGTTTCTATTGCCATGATTAGCATTATGGAACAAGTGAGCCAGAAAAAACCGGATAGCAGCATTATGTTTATGCTGACCCCAACCGATATCTATGCAATTCCAAAGTCTGTGGTTCATTCGATTCAACAGAAAACACAACAGCGCCCAGTATTAGAAAAATTACTGACCAAATCAATTCACAATGTTTCGTTGAGCAACTTTTTTAAACCGAATCTTGAACAACTGATTGCTTCAGATAATGGGCAACAGTACGGTATCTCGGATTGTATGGTCATTGAACAAGGTCCGAACTATGCACTTGCCAAACGAATGCAACAGTGGTTTGCAATCCAAACCCGTGCACGTGGTCAAAAAACTGTAATCAATATTGCACCTTCGACCACGACACACTCAGTGGTTAAGAATCCAATCCTGAAAGCAGCTTTTGCGGGTGCTGATTTATTTAAAGTTGAAACCTTTAGTCCTGAAACCACCAATGCCATTATGGCTGCACTCTGGGTTCATGATCTGAATAATCCCGACAGTGCAACAAATCCTGAAAAGCAACTAGCACACCCACTTGAGCTGATCATGGAAAATGCTAATCATGGTGGTTTATGGCATGTTCCTTATTTAGCGAGAACAGCTTTGCCATTTGCAGCAGCCTACGGTTGGATCCGAAATAAGTTCTAACCCATCTTTTCTTTTAATGGGACTAGTTGTTTTACAAAGCACTGGTTCCTATTCTTTTTTGACTAAAGTTTCAGCGTTTCCCTTCTATCAATCAGTTGATGGTGTAGCAAACGCTCGAGAGCATTTTAATATCAATTTGTAAATGATTATCATTAGCGTATATAATGGGTGAAATTTCACGAATAACGATGAGCATATTGAAAATGACCCAACAAGAAACAATCTCAGATGATAAAAAACTGCTTAAACAAAATGATCATATGAGGACTTTGGAACAAATTGAGCTGACGATCACCGCGATTTCTAGACCATTTCCAAGTATTCTAAGATTACGAGGTAAAATTGATACTGTTCAACCAGATATGTGGGAAAAACCAAATCTTGCTGTTCGTATCGGGGTTGCTCAAGACGCTGAACAGAGCTTAATCACCCGTGTTTATACCATTCGCTCATTTGATCCTGACCGACATGAAGTTGAAATTGACCTCATTGAACACGAAGATGAAAGTCCAGCAATGCAATGGATACACTCTGCTAAGGTAGGAACCAAAACCCAATTGATTGGACCAAGACCTCATTTTGTTCCTGACTTTAATACAAAAAAGCATATTGTTATGTTTGCTGATGAGACCGCACTTCCTGCGCTTTATTCTATCCTTCAATTTTGGCCAGAAGACATCCATGCCGATATTTTTATAGAGAGCAATGAGCCGAATATCCTTGAATACTTGCCAAAACATAGTCAAGTACACATGCATTTACTTCTTCGCAAACATCAAGATCAAGCTGGAAAAATGGGGCTGTTGCTTAAAGCAGCTTATCAATTTAGAGAAACAGACAATATTGCTGTTTGGGCTGCATGTGAACGAAATGAAGCCAGAGCGATTCGTCAATTCTTTGTAGAAGAAAAGTCTCTTGCGAAAAAAGATGTTCAAGTCACAGGCTATTGGAATGTTGGTCTTTCAAGTAGTATTTTAGATGAAGTGCGATTTGAATATTATCAAAAACATATCAATGCTGGAAAAACTTTAGAAAGCTTTGATGATTTAGATATGCCCGTGTAATTAGATGCATTACCAATTTAGAAAAAAATAGATCAGTATAGATGCTGATCTATTTTTCTTCGCGGTCAGAACTTCATTTTTATACAATGGATCGCCCGAAACGCTATTGGCTTTATCATCTGGTAAAAAACCTTTTTTATTATGAAGAAAAAGTTAATTATTCCCTTTAAAAAAGGAATTTCTTTGTTATAGTATTTATCCAGTGATTTCCAGAAAGAGATCAATCGGGTGTTGATGATTGGAAGGTTGCTAGGCTTCTATGCAATCTTTTTACAAATCGCTGTATTCTTACAGCCATTACTGCCAGAGAAATATCAAGTTTCTCCAGTATGTGAAACTATTGCCCAAGTTTTATTACAAGACCATTCTTCTTCATTCCATAGCCATCATACAACAGATCAGCAGCATGTGCTTATCTCACCACATGATATGGAACATCAACAGCACTCCTTTTCAGCTGAAGTAACAACACGGTCAAACCATCACCACCATCATGATGCCAACCATCAGTGTCAATACTGTGTGGTATACAGCCATGTACTACCTCTACCTGATATTGATCTGCGACACATCCTGATCAGGATTCAGGTTCGGTTTCTTGCCTTTATTGAAAACTATTTCCATGTTTTCTTTCAGCTTCAGCAACTCTTTCTCACCCCTCAAGGTCGAGCACCTCCACTCTTAATCTCATTCTGACTTGAAGCTCAAAACTTTTTGGTTTTGAAAAACTTATATTTTCAAGAGATTAGAGTAATGTTTTGTTTTTTAAATCATACCTGTAAATTGGTAGGAACATCTGTAGCTATACCTTTAGCTCATCAGTTACAAGATGAGGTGTGGTCATGACTTTAGGTTTTACCGCACTCGAACTGGCACGTATACAATTTGCCTTTACCGTTTCTTTCCATATTATTTTCCCAGCTATCTCCATCGGATTGGCCAGCTTTTTAGCGGTTTTAGAATGGCGTTGGCTACGTACCAAAGATCCGATTTATAAAGATCTGTTTAAGTACTGGATCAAAATTTTTGCAGTTGCTTTTGGTATGGGCGTTGTTTCAGGCGTGGTCATGAGTTACCAGTTTGGGACCAACTGGAGCGAGTTTTCCCGTGTTGCAGGGAGTGTTACAGGCCCATTACTCACTTATGAAGTATTGAGTGCCTTCTTCTTGGAAGCAGGTTTCCTCGGCATCATGTTGTTTGGTTGGGGACGCGTTAGTCCCAAAGCGCATTTCTTTGCCACCTTGATGGTTGCGATCGGCACCTGTATTTCCATGTTCTGGATTTTGTCCTCCAACAGTTGGATGCAAACCCCTCAAGGCTTTGCCATTGAAAACGGGATTATTGTGCCAACCGATTGGTGGGCCATTGTGTTCAATCCCTCTTTCCCGTATCGACTGGTACATATGGCGATTGCTGCTTTTATGGTTGCGGCACTACTCGTTGCTGCAACAGCGGCTTGGCATTTACTCAAAGGCCGTCGTGATGCCTTGGTCAAGACCTCATTCTCGATGGCAATGTGGCTTATTCTTGTGTTAGCCCCTTTGCAAGTCTTTGTTGGAGATGCCCATGGCTTAAATACTTTAGAGCATCAACCTGCAAAACTTGCTGCAATGGAGGGTCATTGGGAGACCAACTATGATGAAGGTATGCCGTTGTACTTATTTGGCGTTCCTGATATGCAAGAAGAACGTACCAAATATGCTATTGCAATTCCAAACCTAGGCAGCCTGATCTTAACCCATTCTATGGATGGGACTGTCAAAGGTTTAAAAGACTTTGCACCTGAAGACCGACCAAACTCGACCATTGTATTCTGGAGTTTCCGTGTCATGGTGGGTTTAGGCATGTTAATGCTGTTACTTGCCTTTACTGGTGCTTGGCTCAGAAAAACTGGAAAGCTGTTTGAAAGCAAATGGTTTCATCGCTTTGCTTTAGTCATGGGCCCATCCGGATTTATCGCCGTATTGGCAGGTTGGTTTACTACTGAAGTGGGCCGTCAACCTTGGGTGGTGTATGGGGTAATGCGCACCAAAGATGCCCTTTCTCCTGTTTCAGCTGAACAAGTTGGTCTGACCCTGATTATTTTTGTGGTGGTGTACTGTGTTGTGTTTGGTATCGGGATCTACTACATGCTGAAACTGATGCATAAAGGTCCTCAATTCGTTGAGGCGGTTGATCTTCAACCTGCAGGTCATGGGCATTTCAAAACGCCTATGCGTCCTTTAAGTGCTGTCGATGAAAATATCGATACACCAGACTCAAGCAAGGAGAAACACCATGATTGATTTATCTCTGATTTGGGTTGGCATTATCGGCCTTGGTGTTCTGATCTATGTCATTTTGGACGGCTTTGATCTCGGGATTGGCATTCTGTTCCCTTTTATCAAAAGCAGTGAAGAACGTGATGTGATGATGAATACCATCGCACCTGTGTGGGATGGTAATGAAACATGGATGGTACTCGGTGGTGCTGGCCTATTCGCTGCCTTTCCACTGGTCTATTCAACGGTGCTTTCAGCCTTGTATATGCCGATTATCTTGATGGTAATTGCACTAATTTTCCGTGGTGTGGCCTTTGAATTTCGCTTTAAGGCCAATCGCACCAAATATTTATGGGATCAAGCCTTTATTTGGGGATCAGTTCTCTCCAGCTTTCTACAAGGCGTGATTCTGGGCGCCTATATTCAAGGCATTCAAACCACCAATGGTATTTTCTCTGGTTCAGGCTTGGACTGGCTGACTCCATTCGCTCTGTTTACAGGGCTGGGTGTGGTTGCGATGTATGCCGCTTTGGGCTGTGGCTGGCTAATTATGAAAACTGATCATAAGTTACAAGATCAGATGTATGGATTGATGCCTAAACTGATCATCTTGCTGTTTGCGGTCTTTGCAGGGGTGAGTCTATATACCCCACTCACCCATCCTGAAATTGCAGCACGTTGGTTTGCCTTGCCAAATCTACTGTACTTTAGCCCAGTGCCGATCTTGGTGTTGTTGTTTACCTTCCTGATTTTAAAGGCATGTCAACAACGTCAGGATTTCAAGCCGTTTATCTATACTTTGGCGCTTGTGTTTTTGGCCTTTACTGGATTTGTCATCAGTCTCTGGCCGAATATTATTCCGCCATCCGTTACCATTTGGCAAGCAGCAGCACCACATTCAAGTCAAAAGTTTGCTTTGGTTGGTGCATTGATTCTGATTCCGATCATTATCGCCTATACCATCATGTCGTACTGGGTGTTTAGAGATAAAGTACGGGTTGGTGATACGGGCTATCACTAGGAGGCGATGTCATGAAACTATCTAAGACACAATGGTTTATTGTACTTTGGCTCGCTGGATTCTTCGGTTTATTGGTTATTGCCATGTTCTTTAGAGTGTTGTTAAAACTCGCTTATTAAGCTGAATTTTGTTCTTTCAATTCAAAAGACTATACTTCGGTATAGTCTTTTTTCCAGTAAGTAACTGATCACTTTTTATTTACAGTGCTTTGGTAAAACTGATCAATCGCATCCACCATTTGTGATAAATAAGACTGTTCTATCAGCAGAATTACAACAATTTGTTATCACATATTCGATATTAGATTACCAAGTCAGTTTAAGAAAAAAATAAGATCAAGCCTTAAGCATAATTGGCTTACAATGCAATCAGAGTTTCCGACCAAGTAAAATTCAGAACAGTTAAAAAGCATGCTAATATCCAAATGCTGACAATACACTATGTCAATTTATTTGGAAGGGTTCCAATATGCTAAAAACACAACAAGTTAAGATAACACAAGAATTCGATGCGCCAGTAGACAAGGTCTTTGCAGTGCTCAGTGAACATGAAAACCTCAGTAAAATCTTTGCACCTGCAAAAATTACGCGTATCAGTAATGGTAAGGATGCACGAAATGGCGTGGGTTCTGCACGTAAAATGTCGATCCCTTTAGCCCCTTCTTTTGTAGAAACCAACTTGGTCTATCAAGAAAATGAATTGATTGAATATGCAATAACTAGTGGAATCAGCCCGATTAAAGCGCATCGAGGAATCATGAAGTTTAGTGATTTAGGCGCAAATCGTAGTCGATTGGATTACACCATTAGCTTTAAAGGACGTGTTCCTTTTATTGGCCCAATTATTAAAGCCGCCCTACAAAACGGGATCAATCGTGGGCTTAAAAAACTGAAATTTTGATGTGATTGATGAGTATCTCCTTGACAGTTTAACTCTCTGTTAACGTCAAGGATGATCTGCCTGAACTATGATCCAACTATGCTGAGTTGTTCTTTTCGAGTTGCTGAATGGTCTGGATTTCGCAGTAAAATTAATGCAGAGATTGCAGCCAATAAAATCATTGGAATACTGGATGCAATTACCACAATTTCACTTTGTCCCGTTCCCAATAAATAACCTGCCACCAATGGGCCTGTAACTGCACCTAATCGCCCCACAGCAACAGCAGCACCAACCCCTGTTCCTCGCATTTCCGTTGGATAATATTTTGCTGCTAAGGTATATAAAATTGACTGGCAACCAATCACAAACATCCCGCAACTTGTCGCAAACAAGATGAAACTTGACGCGCTATTGGAGTAAGCCAAACCAATTAAAGAAGCCAGAATGCCGGCATAGACACTGGCAACGATAAAGAATTTATTGAATCGATCCAGCATCAAACCTAAAATCAATACACCAATTGAACCGCCTAAATTAAAACCAATCTGGATATAACTGGCTTGTTGTTTATTGAGTCCTAGTCCAGAAATTAAAGTCGGTAACCAATTTTGAAATAAAGCCAAAACCAGCAACGTACCAAAAAAGCTGAGCCAAAGACTGGAGGTGACCACAAAGCGAGGTTTGGCAAACAGTACCGACAACACACTTTGTTTTTGTGCTGTGACCTGAGGGGTTTTATTTAAATATGCTTTTGATTCAGGTAAAAATAAAATCAGGATAGGTACAAGAAGTAGAGGTGCGATCCCACCAATATAAAAGATATGCCGCCATTCATGATCTGCGGTTAGCGATAAAGCCACCACTGAGGTTAAGACCCCACCGATCGGCATACCACAATACATGGCACTGACCGCTGTTGCTTTATATTTTTCAGGTACCGCTTCAGAAACCATCGTAATAACAATCGGTAAAGCCCCACCCATACCTAAACCAGTCAGAAAACGGACTAAAAGTAAGGAGTTTAACTCCCTAGTAAAAGGAGTGAGTAAGGACATCAAGCCAAAAATGGCGATCGAAGTAATAAAGACCTTTTTACGCCCTATCGAATCAGCAATTCGTCCCGCAATCAATGCCCCAGGTAATGTTCCTAACACGGCGGCACTAAATACCCATCCCATCTCGGCACTATTTAACAACATTTCTGCTTTCATCCGCGGAGCAGCAACGCCCATAGATTGCAAATCGAATCCTTCAATAATCGCAAAAATAAAACAGAGCACTAATGTGATTATGATTGCTTGTTTTGAAGCCCCTGCCTCTACATTGGTCTCTTTTAACATTGTTATCTTCCCTTTTTTGCTTCTTCCAGTTGATTTATCTAAAATTCCAAATATAGATTTAAAGATCTTTATGACCGTTAAAAAGACTAGCAGAGCAAATATAGTTACGCAATATGAATTAAAATTATGCAATATGTAATTCATACAGCTCAAGGAATTTCATTTGAAATACAAGAAAAATACCATTTTAAAATCCCTACTCTTGGCACCTGTTCCTTTGCTGTTTTTTATGACCGTTGTTTTTATCCTACTGAACAGTGAATTTAAACTGAGTTCAATCTTTACTGTGATTGCTGGACACATACTGGTTTATTTGGCTTATTGTCTTTTAGCCGTCCCTTTATCATTTTTACTCTCACTGCTCTTGAATCATTATCAGTATTTAAATTTTTTCACGATCTGTCTTAGCGCATTAATTATGGCGGTACCTTTTTTCATTCTTTTAGGTTGGGGCCACACAGGTCAACTTCCTGAGCGATGGTGGTTGGTCTATGCAGATATTTTTGCCTTATTTATTGCGCTGATTCCAGCAGTCTGTTACTGGCTGTTTTTAATTAACTTTAGATCTGATCAAAGAACAAGCCAGCTTGAGTCATAAAATCTTAGCCAAATCAGATAAATGCTGAATGGTATGGGTGATATTTAATTGCAACTTATTCGGTAGATTGTTGGGATTATACCAACAGGTCGAGATCTGACATGAGGCTGCACCGTGCATGTCAGCTTCGAGACTATCCCCAATAAACAGGACTTCCTCTTTGGCGATCTGACTTCTATGCAAACATGTTTCAAAAAAACGTTGATCTGGTTTTTCAAAACCAATGTCATCAGAAATATATAAATCAGAAAAATGTGGTAATAAACCTGCCAAATCTAAACGCGCTTTTTGTTGACTCAGTATGCTGTTGGATGCAGCAAAGAGCTTATATTTTTGACTTAAATAATCAATGGTTTCAGCAGCACCAGCTTCGAGGGTATGCTCTTTGGCTAAATTTCCCTGAAAAGTATCGCGGAAATGATCATGATTAAGTTTAACATTTAATGCTCGGAATAATTCTTTAAATCGATTATTAATCACATCCTGTACCGTAATTTGACCTCGCTTCTGCTTCTCCCACAAATGATGATTAATCTCTTTATAGGTCGAATAGGTCAAATCATCATGATCTAGATTAAACTCAGCAAAAGATTGAATAAATGCAGAACGATTGGCAACGCTAAAATTCAGCAAAGTATCATCAATATCAAAAAATATAGCCTTATACATCTGAGCAAACTTATAACCGAAGCAAATCTTGAAATAATTTTATTATACCGAGAGATCAAAGAGCAAGCCGATGCGACTTGCTCAGTAGCCGATATTCTATTCTGACAATGCGCTCAATCTTTATCTCGCATCCACATCCAGAGCAATACAGCTGCCATGCAGGCAATCAAAGGATAAACCACCCATGGATGTGGAATAGTCCAGATCATAATGCCAGCTGCAATGCTCATGCTTACGGTCGAGATATATTTTGCTTTTTTGGGGATACGTCGGTTTTCTTGCCACTCATGAATAATCGGTCCAATCCAACGATGGTTGAGAAACCATTGATACAGCTTTTCAGAGCCTCTCGCTGCAAAGAACACTGCCAACAGAATGAAATCAACCGTTGGTAGACCAGGAATAAAAATCCCCAGAATACCTAAGCCGATGCATAACCAAGCCAGACAGATAAATAATAATCGCCACCAAACCGAACGCGCTAACTTGCTGACTGGCTGCGGTGATTGCGACAACAGTTCTGTTTTCACATCATTATCCATACGATGAATGCGCTCCATACCAAGTTATACCTCTGCTTTTCATTGATTATTTCAATTCGTCGAGCTGGTCCAATGCCTTACCAAAATAGCCAAAGGCATCTAGCGCACCTTGTACAACCCGATCCTGTAGCACCTGATCAAAAGCAGCCTCATCCAGTGCTTCCACAAAGCGTTTCCACACTTTCGCCCGACCTTCTGGATAAGCCGCCAGATTTCGTGCTGCAAAGGTTTCCGAGAAACCTAACTGCTTCTGCGCTTGTTTAAACAGAAATGCGGCACCTAAAGTTGAACCTTCTGACACATAGATCCAACCCAGTGCTTCAGGTAATTTAACTTCTGCACTTTGTAATGCCTGACCTGCGGGCTGAATACCCAAATCCTGCAAATCATCGAAGGCTTGTTTAGAACGACCACGGATGCCCAAATCTGGAATCAGTCCAGCGACCCCGTCTTGTTCAAAAAGATGCTCAATTTCCTGCTGGAAATAATATTGCGACAAGGTAAATTGGGCGTATTTCTCCTTGCTTGAAAATACATCTGCTTGCGCCATTAACTGGTGCATACGCTCATGTTCTGCCGCTGTTTCCTGCTTTAAACGCTGAGAAAGGCTATTGGCAATCATTTGCTCTGTTGCTGCGTTCATCATCATTCTCCTAAAAAAGAATAGTATTCATCGGTTAACGACTACGACTAAGTTTGAGTTGCACGGGGAAATCCACAACAACGGTCACTGCACGACCGTTGACTTTGTAGGGTTTGAATTTGGACTGGCAAGCAGCCTGTAGAACACGCTGATCTAGGCTGCTAATGCCTGAACTTTGTTTGATTAGAATCTCGATGGGCTGACCGTTTTCATTGATGCGTAGCCGTAATTCAACCACACGGTTTTGTTGTTTAAGTTCCCGATCATCGTAAGCAAGCTTGCCAAAGCTCAATACATCAACACGACTAACTTGAACAGGTTCATCACGATCAACTTGGCTTTCAGGTGCACGAGCCAATTCCTGTTGTATTGCTGCTGTATTTACACCACCCGACTGGGATTGAAGCTGTCCAGTTTGTTGTTTCTGACTGAGCGGATTTTCGGTCAACATCTGTGATAACTGATCCGCTTGGGTAGCTTGTTTCACTTTATTTTCTGAAGCTTGGGCCGCTATTGCTGCTGTAGACTTCGCGGCTAAAGTCGCAACTTTATGGCTGCTTTGTGGCTTGGGCACTTCATGCACAGCACTCTGGCTGGTTATTACTTTTTGTTCTGTGTTTTCAGTATTGGTCAGAGCAGCGCGAGTGCTTGTTTGTTTTTCTAACGCAGATATTGTTGATGCTTGGGCAACTTCAACTTTTGCAGTTGCTTGAGGTGATGCATGTTCTGAAGCTGATAAAGATACAAAATGCACTTTCAACGCATTCACTTTGGGTGAAGCTGCCAAAGTATAAGGCTCAATAAAATGGCTCAAAGACCACAATCCCAATAGATGCAAAACAATAACCAAAATCACGGTGAGCCACTTTTGCTGAGTGCGCGAATAGAGCCAAACCATGGGCTCTTTATTCGTCAATACATCACCTAGATCGAAGAATTTTGATTTCATCGCCATCCCCCTAGAAACGGTGCTCAAGCTTTAAGCTGATATTATGTTTGTCGTAGGAATACAACCAATCCACATTGCTGTTATTACGGTTATAGCGATAGGTCAGGTTCGGCGTCATGCCATAGAATTTGAAACGAGGCATTTGCAATACAAAGGTGTAGTTTTGCTCAAAATCTTGACGACGTGTCTCAAATGCTGCCACGTAACGATCAAACTGACGCCAACGATAGGAACTGAACAAGGTGGTGTTTAATCCAATATTCCACGGTTTGCTCAGACCCAAACGAACACCTTGTTGCTGATAGGCTGCCATATATTTTTCTTGAGTATCGTGATCTAAGATATCCACACCACCAAACAGAGTCCATTGTTCAGGTAGGATTGTCCAAAAGGTCAGCATGGCGGAACTTTCTTTACCATCTAAAGTTTTATATGTTTGATAATTTAAATCTTTGATTTCAGCTTCAAGCTTGAGTGCTTTATCGGCGGAGATAAAGCGCATCCATTCTGCACGCGCGCCCCAAGCATTGTACAAACCATCATTGGCATAGCGTTTGTGCTCAAATAACGGTGCAATGGTGATTTGATTTTTTAAATCAAAAAAACTATAGCCTGCATTGATATTGAGGGTGGATTCATTAAAGTCGGCATGATCGTCATAAGACTGTCCATAAGCCAAACCACGTAAGGAAACCCCATGATTGCCATACAGAGAAAAGCGTTTCATTAAACTGGCTTCGTAGTCCACACCCGTTGCCGACTCAGCTTTAGGACTTCCACGGGTAATCTCCTGAATGGGGATCACATTGCCCTTTTGGTCAATGCCATACAACATCCAAGTTTTACTTTGTTCAGAAGAACTATTTAGATTCGTGGCATGGATTGGGCCAATCGCAACACTGCCTTGCCATGCATCACGCTGATCAAGTGCTTTAACAAACAAATTAACCGTTTGTTCAACCTCTGGTGGAATCACACCACGATCACTCTGCCCCAATTTGTTTTGAATCGAGGTAAAAAGGCGTGCTGCTTGTTTGTTCTTCTGCTGTTCAAACAGCACGCGCGCTAACTCAAGTTCACAAATAAGGTTATTCGGTTGTTTATTGAGACTGCTTTGAAATTTTTGTTCGGCTAATTTGAGCTGGCCTTGCGCACGAGCCAGTGCTCCCTCGGCAAAATCGGTTAATGCTTGGTCATAGCCATCATATTGTTGATAATGCTTTAGATAAACAGCAGCATTACCCCATTGCTTTTGCATAACAGCCAAATATAAAGCTTTTGCGAGGTCATCTTGATTTTTTGCAACTTCGAATACTTGACCGTTAATCACAATATTCGGTAGTTCATCGGTGCTTCGAATTGCACCTTGTTGTTGTAGTTGGTGCTGTTGTTGTAATAAATTCTGATCAAGGCTTTGATTCAGGCGAAGTTGTGTCTCATCATCTGCATGGAGTGATGAATTCGCCAATAAAATCAAACAGCACAGCAATGTTCTTTTCATAAAAACCGTAAAACAAAAGTAAAAAATCATTCAGTCATAAACAAGAAAAAGGAACCTACAGTTGTAGATTCCTTTCGCCCTGATTAGTTTTTCGCACCACCAAATGCAGTGTTGTAAGCAGCATTATTAAACTCGGCAATACCCGCTAAAGCTGCGGCATTTGCACCAAAGAAGTGTCCTTGAACAATACCTGAATTATTTAGCCCAGCCGTACCATTTGCACTTGCACCGCCACTGAATGCCGCAGTACCTGGATTAAATGTCACACCGTCCAAGCTTAAGCTTGAAACAGCAGTCCCTGTTCCAGTTAATGACCCTTCTAAAGTGCCTGCACCAAAGTTAGCAGTTAAATTACCACTTAACAGATTGGTTGCTGAACCATTAATCCCTGCAACGGTATAAGTCGCCGTACCAGAAGTCGGTACTGTCGTATTGGTATTGTCACCTGCGTAATAAACAGTATGACTTGCATTTGCTGCTGTATCGCCCGCTTTCCACCATTCACCAAAATAGACTTCCTGTGTGCCCACCTGACCAAAATTGAAATTACCTAAGGCACTATGTGAAGGTGGCATTGCCGAAACAGGAATATGGGAGATATTAAAAGTTTTAGTACCGACAGTAACATCAGTATTGCTTGCACCGCGTGCAGAGAACGCTTGTGCCAAACCTTTTAACGAGCTAAAACCTGTAAATGCATTGTATGGTGCACCAGCCGCTTGTACAGAAACAGCTGCTGCACCGCCTGGATGGCTGGCATTTGCAGCAGCACCAATAATGATATTGTTTTCATTACTTGAAGCACCATCAATACCTGCATGTGCAAACACAGCAGAACATGCAACAAGACCGATGAACAGTTGAGAGATTTTCATTTATTGTTACTCCATTTCTCTAAAGCTAAGTTATTGTTTCAATAAAGATAACGCTATCGTTATCTATTTAGTTATAGGAACAGTAAGATCTATAACCGCCCCTGGTTTTGTAAATAATAATCATTCAATATCATTATTTACCTTTATCTAATCCCGACTAATTTGAAAGTTGGAATTAAATTCTGTGTTAAAACTTGGTGGTCCAGCTGACTTTCAACGTACGGCCTGGTGCAGCCATCGCACTGCGAGTGAGTGGATCGATATAAAATTGGTTTGAAAGGTTATTGCCAACAAATTCAACTGTGTTATAGGTATCAACTTGATAGCGTGCATAGGCATCAAAAATCCAAGTATCATCCCAAGCAAGAGGTACATTGAGGTAATAGCCTTTATTGATACCTGCATCATTATTTTTACGTAATGGACTTTCATAGCCTTTGTAGAAAGTTGCTCGCGCACCAAGCTCAAGCCTTTCATCTAGAAAGCGCGCGCCGAATAATGCATGTGCGCTGAGTTCAGGTGTCGACATCGTCACGAGATAGCCGTTTGGAAAACCATCATCGACGCAACGTTGATAAGCATCGCGGAATTGAATGCCTTGATCTGTTTGTATTGTGCCGCTATTAATCATTTTATTAATGGCACTATTACTGTCACAGACTTCATTTTTAAGGTTATAAGCCATGCTTAAATCAGTAAAGAAAGCACCATTGTCAAAACGGCTTTGCAACTCAAGGCCAGAAAGATTTTGCTCATCCATATTGGTAAAAATCAGATTTTGATTTCGCTCAATTACATTTTTGGTTTTGTTGTAGTAATAGGCCAACTTAATATCGGCATTGCGAGCTGAACTGAGCCAGTTACGCATGTCATAAACATAACCCACTTCATAATTAAACGCATGTTCGGGTTTAATCGCTTGAGATGGCATCATCGCCGAGAAGCCGACTGTACTTTCAAATAAGCTGGGTAAGCGATATTCCTCTGCATAGCGTACATAAAGCCGATTGTTTTCAGTCAAATGAATGGATGCGCCAAGTTGAGGTGCCCAACCACTGTCTTTTACTTTCTGAGCCGATTCAATCGGAGTTTGCTCAATTACAACAGGTTGGAAACCACTGCCGATCACCACATACTTCTGCCCTAAGGCATTCAGTTGGTTTAATATATTATCAGCTAGGGCCAAATGACCATTTTCATCAGCTTTCCAAGTGAGTGTATTTTTCTGTGACCAAATCCGGCTGTACAAAGCCGTTTCTGATGCAGGCACCGTTTCTAAACGGCCATCCCAATCAGGATTGTTGGCTGCATAACGTTGCGTTAAAAGGTTTAGCATACGTTGTTGCTGAGCATCATAACTCTCAGGCATGGTTCGATATTCAAAGTTGTATTCTTTGACTTTACTTTTCTTGGTAAATAACGGATTTAAAGAGGGATCAATACCATCTCTGATCGATTTATTTAAGAAGTCATCAAAGGCCCAATAAGAGCGATAACGCATACCCGCATCAAAGCTTAGCCAAGAAGCTGGTCGATAGTTGAAATTAAAATCAGAGGTCTTTTCTTCACGGCGTCCCGC
Source organism: Acinetobacter sp. NBRC 110496 (assembly GCF_000876115.1). Lineage (NCBI taxonomy): Bacteria > Pseudomonadati > Pseudomonadota > Gammaproteobacteria > Moraxellales > Moraxellaceae > Acinetobacter > Acinetobacter sp. NBRC 110496. The sequence continues at coordinate 97,260 of NZ_BBTF01000007.1, read as the reverse complement.
ACGAGGTAAAGCCTGATATAAGGAATAACTTGGGCCATATTCACCATAAATATCATCAGAAGTGAGCTTTTCTTTTAAGAAGCTTCCGCCTAAAGTTAAATCGAGCTGACCAGTTAATTGTGCTTTATTACTGATACTAATGCCTTGACGTCGGTTGTCTGAGTGACTGATTGCTGTATTGATCAGTCGATTATCTCTAAAATCAATAATCGTTGGCCATCCGCCTCGTGTGTAAGTTTCGCTTTCGGTATCGGTTTGCCAAATATTGGCATAGAAATCGACCCACTGATTGGTCTCAGGTTTAAACTTATATTCTAAGCTGTAGGCTTTAGAACGAATATGACTGAGTGGCCATTGCGGTACACCAATTTCAGGGGTGAGTCCCCATTCAATTCGTGAAGGCATGATCTCACCAAATCTATTTTTGGTATCTCGATAAGTGAATTTCAGCGCTTGATCATCGCTTGGTCGATAACCTGCCTTAAATAGCCAAGACTCCATCTGACTTGAGGTGTTCGGTACTTCATTGCCAGGCTTATAGGAGTGAGCGAAATATGGAATAAAATCAAGACTATTGCTTGGCTCAGCCCGTTTGTAATAGCCGGCGCCATGTGTGCCTGAAAAATAATTGCCTCGTTCACGAACAGCATAAACAGCCAATAAATCAAATTTATCCTGTTTCATTGCCAATGCGAGCCGGCCCGCTAAATCATCCCCAGAGAAGTTAGAATTATCATTTCGGGTTCGGTTCTTTTTATAAATATCTGGATCGTATTTTTGACCATTAATATCCTCCCACGGCGTCGTATCATTATAGTTCTTGCCAATTTTACTCATGTCGGGCAATGAAGGATCAATCGAGTTGGTAGAGCCTTCTACTTTTAATTCTGCGCCAAAGGTTTTACCTGGACGAACAATATCATCTGCTTCTAAGGTCTTGACTACAACACCACCACCGACTGAGGTTGTAGTATTCCGTTCCAGTGATGGGCCTTTAATGACTTCAATGCCCGCAATCAGATTTGGATCAATATAATTCCGGTTGTTCACCCCATTATAGCCACGCCACACAGCAATCGACTGCTCAGTGCCGTCAATGGTTAAGGGCACTCGACCTACCCCTTGCACACCACGTACACTCGGATCTAAAGCACCACTATTACGGGCATCACCACTATAGACCCCAACCATACCTTGCAAAACATCGGCAGGATTGGTGCCTTTAAAGCGCTCAATGTAGTCTTTACCTGCATAAACAGAAGATCGATTGGCATCATAAACCCGGTTACTGCCTTGTGTATCACGATCTTCTTGGCCATAAACCACCAATGGTGTCAAACGAACGGAGACTTCTTTATCACTGGATTGAGCAGGTGCTGTTTGAGTTGTAACTGTATCGAAAGTATTTGATGTCGCATTGCTATTTTTAGCTGTCTTTTTTGTCAGCGTATATCCTTGCCCGACTTTGACTGCATTAAATTCTGAAGCAGCAAGAATATGTTGAAAGCCTTGTTCTAAAGCATAAGAGCCCTTTAAGCCTGAACTGTATTGTCCTTTGAGCTGCTGTGCATCAATCGCAATTGCAGTCCCCGATTGTTCTGCAAATTGGTTCAACACATTGGCCAGTGTACCTGCTGGAATATTGTAGGATTTTACAGCAACTGTTGCTGCATAAGCCGGTTGTAAGGGAAAAGCCAAGCTGCCAATACACAAGCTATGTACTGCAAATGCAAGTGTTGAGAATCGAAATACGTTCCGATTTCGCATTTGACCTTTTCCGACTTTCTTCATTTTTACCCGCCCTAGTAAATGTAAATAAGAATCATTAAATCTATTAAAATAAAATGATCCCAAATTTATTGCTTCTACTTACTATGACGAACAGCTTTTAAAAAAGTGGAACCTGAATTTTAAAAAATTTAAATTTTTTTCTTGAATACAAATATTCAAAGCACTTATTCAGGTATTTTAAATATTATTTTTTGATGAAATAACAATAACATAAGGTGTTATTTTATAAATCTTTAAATTTGGGAAAACCGTTGCCAATAATTTGAGCGCATCCTGTGTTTGATCCAAGGGCAAAACGGCATTCACTTGGATATGACTTAAAGCTTCTGCATTAAATAGGATTTTACCTTTAAAATTTTGATCTAATTCCTTTAATACCTGATCGAGCGGTAAATCCTCTACCATCAACTGATGTTTATTCCATTTTTGTTGTTCATTATAAATATTGAGGGCTGAAAGTGGTTGCACTCCGTTCTGATTCATACTCACAGCCTGCCCTGCACTTACAATCACTTGCTGTTTTGCATAGGGATTTGATGCGGCCTGTACACGTACCCGAGAATGCAACATTTTCAGCTCAGTTGCCGCAGGTGTATAACTCACACTAAAAGCAGTTCCAAGCGCTTGAATCTGCCCATGTTTGGTTTTGACTAGAAATGGTCTTTGTGGATCTTTAGCAACATCGACATAGATTTGCCCCTGCACCAATTCAACAACGCGCTGATTGGCTTGGAAATCGAGATTAACTGCACTTTTACTACGCAGAATTAAATGGGAACCATCTTGCAAGGTTTGTGTAGTCCACTGCGCTGAATCGCCCTGTATATCAGCGCTTAAATATGCAATCGTGTTATCGGTCAAATAAAAAATACTACCACTGACTGCGAGCAATGCAATTACAAAAGCACTGCCTGCCCGCAGATGCTTATAAGATTTAGCGGAACCTAGACCCGCTTTAAGTGCTGACTTCACCACTTTTTTATGATGCGTACTTTGGGATACTTTCTGAATTGAGCGGATACACTGCTCAATATCTACTGCAATTTTTTGATGTTGCAGGCTGCTTTGTTTCCATTGATTAAACTTTAATTGTGCATTTTTTCGGATCGACTCATCATCTGAACTGAGCTGGACGATCCATAACGCAGCTTCCTCTACCAGTTGGTGCTGCTGTTTATCCATTGCCATTTAAATACCGACATCCATTTCTAAGCGAGTCTGATAACATCGAATTAAACAACTGGCGAGATATTTTTGGATCATTTTGGTTGAGACACCCAATTGTTCTGCGGTCTCTTTATGGGTATAGCCTTCCAGATAATGTAAGATAAAAGCTTGTTGTGCTTTGACAGAAACATCTTCCAAGGCTTTACAGAGTTGGTCGAGTGCTTGAATAATCTGCATCTGATCTTCAGGCGAAGCAACCGCATCCAGCATGTATTCCATCTGGCTTAAGCCATCGAGATATGCTTGTTCAATACGTTTACGGCGAACCTGATCAATCAGTAAGTTTTTTGCAATGGAAGTAAGGTAAGCACGTGGTTCCTTGATACCCAAAAGCTCGTCACGCGTCTGTAGCAGCTTAATAAATGTATCTTGAACCAGATCAGCAGCCTGATCAGTATTCCCAAGTTTTTGCCTCAACCATTGGTGAAGCCAACCTCTATGGTTTCTGTATAATTCATCTATAAGCAGAGGTGTTCTGTTCACAATGATCTGACTCAAAACAAAGTGTTTTTAAATGATAATAATTATCATTAACAAAAGTCAAGACCGAATTTCGCTTTCGCTATTTTTTATCTTAAATACATGAATTTTTATGAATTTATCAACTAAAAACCAAGTGTTTTTTAAACTACTTATTCTCAGCTATTTTTTTCCTAATCTCTTTTCTCCATTTCGCAGCATTTTCCTGCTGTTTATTCAGTACAACCCCCAACATATAGGCGGTTATTGCGGCACCGATCAATGCAACACCACTTTCATAGAGAATATCGTAAATAAACTCAAATAAACCATCTGCTAAAAAACTCAAGGCTCCAGAAAATTTAAGCGCTTTGGCAATAGCGACAATAAAAACTCCCAGCAAAGCACCGACCCACAGGAATATTTTATGGATATTTATAGGCGCAGTCACTTCATCAATTTGATCTGGGTACTTACGGTAATATTCAATCTCTTCTGCTGTAACCTCTGACGTAGATTTAAACAGTAGTCTAAAAAACAGCGTGTCATGATCCAGTTTTAAATCTTTTTTCATTGGTTTTATCTACACTTTTAAATATTTCTTATTTTTGCACAGTCTCTTTTAGATGATTTTACCCACTTTGTGCTGCAAAGTTTAATCTGCTTCTAATCCCTCAATAATCGCATAGGCCGTGATACGGGCAGAAAATGGATTTTGACCTGTAATCAAGTTTTGATCTCGTACTACATTGGGTAGAAAAGGAATGAATTTTCTTTCATAGAGTGCGCCACGTTGTTTAGCAAGTTCTTCGGCGTTATAAGGAACTTTCTTTGCGACGCCAGCCAACACTTCTTCGCACCACGCAAAACCAGTCAGCTTTTTTCCAGTAATTAAATACTGCCCCGTAGAAAGTCGAACATTAAGCAATCCACAATAGCCATGACAGACACTGGCAACAATACCACCCTTTTCATAAATATTTTTGGTGATGTCCTGTAATTTTTCATTGTTCAAAAAGTCCCACATCACACCATGTCCACCCGTGTAATAGATTGCATCATAATCTTGCCAATTAATCTCGGATGGCTTTTTGGTTGTCTCAAGCAGTTGCATAAATGCTGGATCATTTTTGCGTTTCAGGACAGATGAATCGGCAACAAAACGCTCTAATGATTTAGGTTCTATTGGCGATAAGCCACCGTTTGGACTAACAATATCCTGAATATAATTTTGCTTTTCAAACTCATCATAGGCATGGGTAAGCTCACCCAACCACAGTCCAGTAGGTCGATTAATGCCTTCATACTCAGAGACATTGGTTACAACATGCAGGATACGTTTTGACATCTTTCACCTCGGTTTTTAACTTTATTGTTAGGCTTGCTTTTACATCACTATAAGCTTAAAGTTTGCTTGAATGTCAAGAGGAAAACAGCAAGATGAATATCAGCGAATTATCAAAACAAAGTGGTTTAAGCACGCCAACCATTCGTTATTACGAACAAATCAAGCTGTTACCTAAGGCAAAACGTAAATCAAATGGTTATCGTGAATACAATGAAAATGATCTGAAACAGTTATTCCTGATCCAGCAAGCACAGCAAGTCGGCTTTTCTTTGACAGAAATTAAATCCTTTCTCCCTTCCAATTTAACAACATGGAACCATGATATTTTAATTGGCCTGCTCGAAAGTAAAATCAAAGACATTGAAGAACTTGAACAAAAATTAGCAATCAGTAAACAAAATCTGCAATTGATGATTATGGCCATTAATAATAAACCGGATGAAATTACCTGTGAGGAAAATGCACAGCGCTTACTTAATCTTTACTATGTTAAAGATAAAACCTAAGCATGGTATCCAATAAAAGCCATTTATCAGAGATCGATAAAAGCACTTGACCTTAAACCCAACTTTAAACATAGCATTTATCTCAGCTAATCAATGAGGAGCCTGTCATGTTTAAAGCGTGGAATTTTAACAACTGGTTGATCCGTATTTTCATGCTGATGTTGGCGAGTAGTCCAGTCTATGCCGCTGACGCTGCGAAACAGCAAGCTAAAATCAAAGACAAGATTTTAGTGGTCATGACCAACCACTCTGCTTACCCCACTCGATCAGATCACACTGGCTTATGGCTGACCGAACTCACCCATTTTTATGATGTCGCACAAACTGCAGGTTATGACATGGATTTTGTCAGCCCCCAAGGTGGTGCAGTCCCCTTGGATGAGCGTAGCCTCAAGTCAATTTATATGGATCAATCCGCAAAAAAACATCTGGCTGATCCTCAGTTTATGCAACGCTTAAACAATACTCTGACGCCCAAAGCTATTGATCCTTCCCACTACAAAGCAATTTACTATACGGGTGGTCATGGCACCATGTGGGATTTTCCCAATAGCCAAGGCTTAAAGCAGATCAGTGAAAAGATTTATCAGCAAGGCGGTGTTGTATCTGCGGTATGTCACGGCGTAGGCGGATTATTGCCGCTTCAAACCGCAACGGGTCAAGCACTCATTGCAGGTCGTACGGTTACAGGCTTTGCCAATATTGAAGAGACCTTTTCAGGGATTAAGTCCCAAGTTCCGTTCTCTTTGCAAGATGGATTGATACAAAGAGGAGCAACATACAAACGAGCTTTTCTCCCCTTTACTTCTTATGTAATCACTGATGATCGGATTATCACTGGACAAAATCCACAATCCAGTAAAGAAATTGCAGTGGCGGTCGTTAAGCGCTTAAAAATATTAAATTAAACATCAGGCCTAAAGCCAGCTCAAAAGAGTTGGTTTTTTATCGGCTCGATGATAGTCAATGGTACAGTCTGTCTGAGGAATTAAATACCTTTGAATTTGGACAGAAGCTATTTCATAAAATCTCCAATTGGTTCACAAAAACCAATGAAAGATTTTTCTATCATTGGTTTTTGCTCGATCAAGCTATTTATTGCCTTAGCATTGCCAACTTATTCGCCCTTATTTTATGAAGCAAATGAATATGTACGCATCCGTTTTTTATATTGGCGCGTACGGCAAGTCATTGCTGTTTGCTGTAACGCCAATGCCCAGAGTGGAGATACCTTTGGATTGGTGGTTTTACCCAGACTGAGTTTACGTAACTGGAATTTCACTGTTGCCATGTTGGCAAGCGATGCTAAAGTTTTATTTTCCCATCTAATCGGTTTGAGTTCAGGTGCGTTATTTTGCCCTTGTTTCCATTCATTGGGGAGGTTGGGATCAATCGCGAGTGCTGTGGCAATCCCCACCATGTCAACACCGCTTTCAATCACCTGCTCAGCCACTTGTTTACGACGTATACCACCCGTTACCATCACAGGCATTTTTGCAACTTTAGCAATCTCTTGGGCAAATTCTAAAAAATAAGCTTCACGTGCCAAAGTACGCCCATCGCGTGCCTGACCTTGCATGGCAGGTGCTTCATAACTCCCACCAGAAAGTTCGACCAAATCAACAGCCTGTTCATTCAACATCATGACCACTTGTTGCGCATCTTCAGCACTGAAACCACCACGCTGGAAGTCAGCAGAATTGAGTTTGACTGCAACTGTAAAAGTGTCTGAAACCACAGCACGTACTGCTTTGACAATCTCGATCAAAATACGCGCACGGTTTTCTAAAGAACCACCCCATTGATCTTGACGTTGATTGCTCAAGGGCGAAAGAAACTGACTCAATAAATAACCATGTGCTGCATGAATCTCAACACCAGTAAAGCCTGCTTTTTCTCCCAATCGTGCAGTATTGGCAAAACGTTGGATCACTTCATCAATCATGTCTTGGGTCATTTCAATCGGTGTATTAAAACGATCTGACATTTTGCCTAAATCCAGGGCAACTGCTGAAGGTGCCCAAGTTTCTTGACCTAAATTGGCTTGCATTTGACGACCAGGATGATTAATTTGCAACCAAACTTGCGCCCCCTTAGAACGGCCAATTTGCGCCCAGCGTTTGAATGTATCCAAATACTTTTCATCTTCCAGAACCACGCCACCAGGCCCTGTCATGGCACGACGATCCACCATCACATTACCCGTGATAATCAAACCAACACCACCATCTGCCCAAGCTTGATATAAGCGCATCAGTTCTTCAGATGGCGCATGATTTAAATCCGCCATGTTTTCTTCCATTGCAGCTTTTGCAATACGATTTGGGATATACGAACCATTTGGGAAAACTAATTTTTCAAACACTTTCATTTTTGTCACCTCTTTGACGATGTCTTTACTTTAAGATTAAAGTAAACTTTAATGTCAAGCGGTTTTATCTCCGTTCATATATGCGTTCTTAAAATAAAAAAGAGAGGCATTGATGCCTCTCTTTTTCAGTTTAAACTTGAATATCATCAATCACCCTTATGCGCGGATAAATGCCAATAGATCTGGATTAATCACATCCGCATTGACCGTGAGCATCCCATGTGAGAAACCTTTATAGGTTTTTAAAGTCCCATTTTTTACCAACTTTGCAGACAATACCCCAGAGTTTTCATAAGGTACAACCTGATCATCGTCACCATGCATTACCAGTACAGGGACTGAAATCTTTTTTAAATCCTCAGTAAAATCAGTCTGAGAAAAAGCCACAATCCCATCATAATGTGCTTTGGCACCGCCCATCATGCCTTGACGCCACCAATTCCAGATTACTGGCTCGGAAGGTTTCGCATTTGGACGGTTAAATCCATAGAAAGGACCTGCGGGTAAATCATAGTAAAATTGCGAACGGTTTTTAAATAACTGGTTTTGCAAGTCGTCGAAGACTTCTTTCGGTAAACCATTTGGATTACTCGCTGTTTTCACCATAATTGGCGGAACTGCACTGACCAAAACTGCCTTAGAAACATTTGCTTCACCATGGCGTGCAATATAGTGAGCCACTTCACCGCCACCTGTTGAGTGACCAATATGCACCGCATTTTTTATACCGAGATGTTGTACCACCGCAGCGACATCGTCTGCATAATGGTCCATATCATGACCATCCCAAACCTGACTTGAACGACCATGACCGCGACGATCATGTGCCACAACACGGAAACCTTCATTCAAAAAGAATAACAATTGAGCATCCCAATCATCTGAGCTGAGCGGCCAACCATGATGAAAAAATAAGACCTGTGCATCGCGAGGTCCCCAATCTTTATAAAAAATATCTACACCATCTTTTGTCGTAACGTAAGCCATCTTTGTTTCTCCTGTGTAAGATTTACACTGTCGAGTTCTGATCTATGTTCTAATCAATGTTCGTGGAATCACATATTTTTCAAACTATCCGCATGGATAGTGACTCTATACTAAGATTAAAGTTAGCTTTAAGGTCAACATAATTAGTCCCATTCTGATAACAAAAATGTAATTTAATGCTTAATAACTCACAGTGATTGATCCTGCTTAATATTTGAAATCTAAATTTTTATTTCTATAGCACAGACTTTTTGTGCGAATTATCTTTACATTGTTATAACGAATCCGTGATGTGTGTTTCAAGTCATCAATTATCCTACTTGACTTTAAAGTTGGCTTTAATCTTATAGTGACTCTCAAGCAATCAATGTGCAGGTCTTGGCATAAGACTGGATGGATTGGGTCAATATAGGTTAACCAACATGAATAGTCGTCAGCAATTTACTGAAGTTGAATTTGGAGAGCAAAAAGTCAAAGTACCGAAAGGTGGTTACTATGATCGCTTTAGCATGCATCCCGATTTAGACCAAGTCGCTCAAGATCCTGCAGCGGGGAATATTGATTTCTTCCGTAAGATTCCTAAAAAACTGCTTGAATCCAGAGTCGGCCCTGTTTGGGCTCCCAATTTTTATTATCGTAGCGCTAATGTGCAGGTCCTGATGCTCGCACCGCTTAAACAACTCAAGAAAAAACTGCCTGTTCCTTTAGAACCGCTACAGGCTTTTCCGGGTTATGGACTGGTCGCACTCACCTTCTTTACTTATTCCGTTTGTGATAACGACCCATATAACGAAGTCTCAGTCGCAATTGTTGTGCGCCAACCCAATGCACGTGGCCCACATGCACTGGAACTGATCAACTCAATTCGGCAACGACATTTCTATGCCCATGTTTTAGCACTGCCTGTTGATACAGAAATAGCGCGGGTACGTGGCGTTTATGGCTATCAGTTGCCCAAGTGGCTGACTGAGATTAATGTCGACATCAACCCGATCGAGGTGAATGCCAATTTGATGGATACGGAAGGAAAAATTGATTTAAGCCTCAGCGCAGCAACGCCACCTTTACAGCAAGTGCAGTCAGAGACACGAACCAGTGAAGCAACAATGCTACATTTGGTAGATCACAAATGGCATCAAACACACGTGCAATCGAATATCCTCTCTTTTGCACAAACCTTGTTGCCGAGAAAAGTGAATTTGGTTCGTCATGGTGGGCCTTTAAGCCAGTTATTGGATGAACTTGGTGCATCGAAAATTCTTCGTTTAGATGTGATTCAAGATGCCCAAGTTGCGCTACATTTACCGCAAGCACTTTAAAAATTCAAATGATCGAACAACTAAGGAAAAATAACACATGAACCAAACAAAATATGATCTTGTGGTCTTCGGCGCCACCAGTTTTGTTGGCCAGATCCTCACCCGATATCTGGCAGAATACTTTGCTGACCACAAAGAACAGCTGAATTGGGCAATTGCAGGACGTTCACAGCAAAAACTACAACACGTAAAAGATGCTTTAGGCACAGCAGGACAAGCTATCCCGATCTTGGTTGCTGATGCCAACAATCAAACCGAACTCGATGCGCTTTGTGCACAAACCCGTGTAGTGGTCTCAACGGTTGGCCCATATGCTTTATACGGTGAACCTTTGGTTCAAGCTTGTGTAAACAATGGGACAGATTATTGTGATCTGACTGGAGAAACCCAGTGGATTAAACAAATGATCACTAAATATGAAGCGCAAGCCCAGCAATCAGGTGCGCGTATTGTGCATTGCTGTGGTTTTGACTCAGTTCCATCCGACATGGGGGTCTATTATTTACAACAACAAGCACAGCAACAGTTTAATGCACCTGCGACCCAAGTCAGCATGCGAGTCAGAACCTTAAAAGGTGGTGCATCGGGGGGCACAGTGGCAAGTTTGATCAATGTCGTTCAAGAAGCAGCTGCCGACCCTGCTTTACGTAAAGATCTGCTCAATCCCTATATCCTTTGTCCTGCAGATCATGGCAATACCCAAAGACAAATTTATATCAAAACAGCCAAATTCGACCCCGATTTTAATGCATGGATTGCACCTTTTGTGATGGCTGCTGTCAATGAACGTGTGGTCCATCGCTCAAATGCCTTATCTGGCAATGCCTATGGCAACAACTTTAGCTATAACGAAGCCATATTGACGGGTGAAGGGCTAAAAGGACGATTAAAAGCTTTAGGCGTGGTTTCTGGTCTAGCTGCTTTTATGCTCGCGGCAGTGAGTAAACCAATCAGCCAAGTCATGGAACGTTATTTATTGCCAAAACCAGGTGAAGGCCCAACTCCAGAACAACAGCTAACAGGCCGATTTGACCTACGTTTTGTGGGTAAAACAGATGCAGGACAAAGCCTGAAAGTTAAAGTCACAGGTGACCGTGATCCTGGTTATGGTTCTACAGGAAAAATGTTGGGACAAGCTGCATTGAGTCTTGCAATTGACCATGCCAAAGACAGTGAAAAAGTTGGACGTAACGGTGGATTTTGGACACCTGCGACGATGTTTGATGATCGCTTCATTCAACGTTTAACTGATCATGCAGGGCTCAAATTTGAACAGATTTGAAACATTCTCTTATAACTGCTCTATCAAATTACTTAAGTTTAAATCGAAAAATATTCATGTGTCCCCTACATGATGAATATCAAGGAATCACATGACAACATTCTGTTTATTCCTGATGATCTCGGCTTAGGTGAAAGCGATATTTTTTTGAAATCTTTATGATGGTTTAGTCGCATTTATTGCCACAGGCCGAATTCCGTGACAATAAGGTAAGCATAGTGAGCGCTCATCATTTAAAAAACCCGCCTAATAAAATGTATCAGGCCTTAAAGATTAAGGCCTGATATCGAAACTTAAAGCTTGAGACGTGTTCTTGCTGCAAAATATTCTCTTTCAAGCCGACTCACTAGTTGCTCGACTGAAGTCGTGGCTTTAATTGCATTTAACCCTTGTCCGCATCCCCAAATATCACGCCATGGTTTGACCTTGTGCTGTGTACCATCTTCATTCGGGGTACTGAAATCCATATCTTTCAGATTACCTTCAGGTAAATCAGCAGGATCAAGACCCGCCGCGCGAATACTTGGTGCAAGATAGTTACCATGCACACCAGTGAATAGATTGGAATAAACAATTTCATCTGAATTGTGATCGACTATCGCCTGCTTATAAGCATCTTCAGCATTGGCTTCATGGGTGGCAATAAATGCTGAACCAATATAAGCAAAGTCTGCCCCCATTGCCTGTGCTGCAAGAACCGCATCACCTGTAGAGATCGCACCCGATAAAGCCAGCGGTCCATCGAACCATTCACGGATTTCCTGAATCAATGGAAATGGACTCTTCACGCCGGCATGACCACCTGCACCTGCTGCAACCGCAATCAAACCGTCCGCCCCTTTTTCAATCGCTTTCTTGGCAAAGGTATTATTGATGACGTCATGCAAGACCAAACCACCATAGCTATGGGTGGCATCATTAATCTCGGTTCGTGCGCCCAAAGACGTAATCACAATCGGTACTTTGTATTTGACGATGAGTTCCATGTCATGTTCCAGACGATTATTACTTTTATGCACGATCTGGTTAATTGCAAAAGGTGCCGCAGGTCGCTCTGGATGTAAAGCATTATGTTCAGCGATTCCTTCGGTAATTTCTTTTAACCATTCTTCCAGTTTTTCGGCAGGTCGTGCATTCAATGCCGGCATCGAGCCAATTACACCTGCTTTACATTGAGCCAACACCAACTGCGGCGTACTAATAATAAACAAGGGCGACGCAATGACAGGGAGTTTCAGGTTTTTCATTAATTCTGGAATTTTTGACATCACTTTTATCCTTTAGATATTCATTATTTCAGATAGATAAAGCCAATTTTAGAAATAATAAGCATTTCGCTATTCTTTAAATTCACTCAATCATATCGGGATAAAAGTTTTTATGCAACAAGTTGCATAAATTCTATATTCACTCCACTTGCTTGATAAAAAATGATAAGCTCATCGAATAATAAACACCTATAAAAATTATAAATATTAATAACTTAATATTTTTTAAAATTATTTTTAATCTGTAAGACAATTATATATCGTCGTGAATTCTTGAAAAAATTTAGAAATTTCTGCTTTCAGAACATGCTTTTATCCGCTTTTATAAAGGTTATTAAATAAGAATCGTTACCAACAATATCAATGCGATAGCGCTTAAAGATGATATGCTGCGTTAATTTTTGATTCTCTTATTCATCTCTCGGAGCTATGTTATGAGCACAATGACAAAAAAATTGCAGCAAATGCGATTTGCCTCTGTACTCGAAGCCGTGACTTTATTGTTGTTATTTGTTGTGGCAATTCCCTTAAAGTACGCATTTGATTTACCGATCGCGACAAAAATCATGGGACCTATTCATAGTCTGGCGTTTTTATTCTATCTTTGGAACTTAGTGCGTACCGCTTCACTCTGGTCTGGCATCGAATTGTTCAGATTATTTGTGCTGGCGTTTATTCCATTGGGTGGCTTCTTTAACGAAAAATACATCGCACAACGTCAAGCCAAGCTATAAGTCTTAGATATTGATCACAAAAAAGGAAGTTCGATGATTTCCTTTTTTGTTTTGAAGCACATGACAAAATCGATCTACTCTTGATCAACTTGCCTAAATGCTTGTGCAAGTTGGCTTAAGTTTTTGATCTGTTTGCCATAACGGCGACAGGAACGGCAAGCCAATAAGTGTAGTTGTAGATGAGTCTGCTCAAGTAGTAATAATGGCCTATCCTGCTTTTCGGATAATAATTGGGTGGCTTGGCGGCATGTCAACATGAACAATCCTCCTGCAATAACCATTTATTTTCTAAACATTCACGTAACCGTGTTCGGCTGCGGTACATCAGTACATTAAAATGTGAAACCGTCAGTTCAAGCTTCTCACAAATTTCAGTGCTACTCAGCTCAATCATTTCACGCAGCATAAATACCTGCGCATATTTAGCAGGTAAATGATTGAGACAAGCATCAAAGATTATCCAGAAATCTTGTTGCTCCATCATCTCTTCAGGGCTTTGCCATGCTTGTGGCGCTTCATATTTATGCCAATGACCTGAGGCGTCAAATAACGCTTCGATACTCAGCTCACTTTCCTCATCCTTAAAGAGTTCACTCATACTGACTAAACGAGATTTCTGCCGAATCAAATCAATAATCTTATTTTTTAAAATTGCAAATACCCAAGTTTTAAACGCCGCCCGTCCCGTAAATGAATCTAGATGCTGAAATGCGCTGGTCAATGCTTCCTGAACCACATCCTCTGCCTGCGGCAATGAAGCAAGCTGCAAGACAGCAAACTTAATCATTTGCTGTCTTAAATCCTGTAAAAAAGCAGGATTATGCAACTGATGGAATAGGTCATCATGTTTTGCTGCTGAAGCTGAATTCATCCCTGTATCTCATCATTATTATGCGGAACGTGAATTAATCTTAACCGAGTTAATAATGCTTTTAACCCATAAATTTGTAGTTGAATTTGCTCTTCATCAAAATCAGGAAGTACTGATTGAATCAGTCGCTGTAGATCTTGTTCAATAACCCTATTCTGTTGGATGAGTTCGATCATCGCAGCATATAAAGGTGACACAACCTCAACGCGAACCTGATCGAGATCATCTCGCCATACCAAAATCACACTTGGCGCTTGTTGTACCTGTTCAAGCTTCATTGTCGTCGTCCAACGATAAACAGGATATTGATAGACTAATATCCAAACTTGGGTGGTCAACTGCCAATCTTGATCTTCTATCAGAATAGGCGTTTCGATTTCAACCGTATCCAAATAGAGTTCTAACCATTCATACTGTAATAATTCGTTTAACCAGGGATAGTCTTGTAATATCTGATGCTGCTGTTCAGTGAAATACTCTCGAAACTGTAAAGAAATATCGTTATAGAACGGTGACTGACATTGCGACTTCTGGAAAAATTCTGCCAATAATTGTTGCCATTGTTGCTCAGCAAACATGCTACGTGCAACAGGAAATACCAAGTTGATAAAAGAGCAGACATTATTAAATAGCAAATCCCGATAGACTTGCATACGATTCACTGCAAAATTTTGAGGGGGCTCTAATTCAGGATCACGAATCCAGTCACAAAACTGTCGTTGCGTAGTGTGAAAGGATATTGGCTTTGCTTTCATCACGACTCTCCTGTTGTTGCATGATTTTGATTCTGTTCAACTCATCTTGTAGCTGCTGCCATGATGGAATATTAAAGTCACGTTCTAATAAGGTCGGTTTAACACCATAAATTTGATAAGTGTATTGTAAAAGCTGCCAAACAGGATCATTGATTGCAGCTCCATGTGTATCAATCAATAGGTTTTTTTCAACTTGTTCATGACCTGCAATATGTAAGTAACGAATCCGCTCTTTGGGCATTGCATCAATAAATGCATAAGCATCACTGCCATGATTCATGCTATTCACATAGACATTATTCACATCAAGTAGTAATTCACAGTCTGCTTTTAACAGTACTTCACGTACAAATTCGGCTTCATGCATTTCTGCATTGGGCATTAAATACGTAGAGACATTTTCAATCACCAGTCGCTGCCCCAAAATATCCTGTACACGTAAAATTCGTTCCGCTACATAATCAACAGCAGCTTCTGTCATCGGTATCGGTAATAAATCATATAAATAACCACCATCGTGGGTATAACTTAAGTGTTCTGAGTAAATCGGTACTTGATAGCGTTGTAGAAAATTTTTAACTTGCTGGATAAATTCAAGATTGAGTGGATGAGGCCCACCAATGGATAAAGACAGTCCATGACAGATTAAAGGCGCTTTCTCCACACATTGCGAGAGTAGCTTGGCATGCCGACCGCCAAAACCCATCCAGTTTTCAGGAGCTACTTCGATAAAATCTGCAGCAGTCTCAGCATTTAAAAACTCATCAATGAACTCACGTCTTAAGCCCAGACCTACACCAACCAATTCAGCCATGTTTAGACTCCTATGATCGAATGATGTCGATCTAAAGCTTAGACCGACATCATTCATGATTGAATGGTTTATTTTGCGCCGCACTTGCCGTCTGCAACTTTTTTATCCGCACCGCATTTTGCATCCGCTGCTTTTTTAGTTGCTCCACACTTTGCATCCGCTGCTTTTTTGGCTGCACCGCATTTCGCTTCAGCAGATTTTTGCTGATGTTTTGCTTTATTGGCACCACATTTCGCTTCACCACACTTTCCATCCGCGGCTTTGCTGGCATGTGTTTCTGTGGTTGTTGGTGTTGCTGCAACAGCGACATGGGTTACGCCAGCAACTGAAAGTGCCAATAATGCTGCAACTGAGGTCATTGAATTAAGTTTGCTCATTGTTCTATTCCTTTTAAGGTTATTTCTCGGTTTGTACACAGGTACATAAAGTTAGACGGTATAAATCCCAATTTATTACAGTGCAAATAAAAAAAATTTATGTAAGAAACAGAATCCTCACCCGACTAATGATCATTCAATCCTATTCGGTGTGAAATTATCATGAAGAACTTTTTGTATGCTCTCGCTCAGTATTACCCAAAAATTTGCTCTGCATTCAAACATGCAGATGGCATCGCGGCACTTGCCTTACGTTTTTATTTAGTCCCAATCTTTTGGATGGCAGGTACAAATAAGCTAATGCACTTCCAAGATACAGTTGAATGGTTTGGCAATGCAGATTGGGGTTTAGGTTTACCCTTTCCTTTTCTTATGGCGGCATTGGCAACATCGACCGAGATCGCAGGTGCTGTGCTATTAGCACTCGGTTTATTCACCCGTTTGATTAGCATTCCCTTGATCGTTACCATGCTGGTTGCCATTGTCACAGTGCATCTGCCGAATGGCTGGCAAGCGATAGCTGATCCCAACGCCTCCTTTGCCAATGCTCAAGTCTTGGCCTCGGCTGAGAAATTGGAAAAGGCACGAGAAATTTTAGAAAACTATGGCAATTATGACTGGCTGACATCGAGTGGTTCATTTGTTATTTTGAATAATGGAATTGAGTTTGCCGTGACATATCTGATTATGCTGATAGCATTGATTGTTCTGGGCGGCGGTCGTTATTTCAGCTTAGATTTTTGGCTTAAACAAAAAAAGGCTAAGCACTTTTCCTAACATCAAATTGGAGATGCATAATGCTGTTATTTTTGAGAATGTTATATCGTTAATGTCGAGAAGCTGACAGCAATATTACAATTTTGTTATTTATAAAACTCATATTCTCTTTAACGCTAAAATGCAACCATAAAACTTTGAGCTTGATGAAAACATGCGAATACTTCTAGTTGAAGATGAACAAAAAACGGGGGACTATCTCCAAAAAGGCCTAACCGAAGCTGGTTATGTAACTGATTGGAGTCAGGACGGTATCTCAGGTTTACATCTGGCCGTGACAGAACAATATGACCTGATCATTTTGGATGTGATGCTGCCGAAACTGGATGGCTGGAAGATTCTCACGGAGATTCGCAAAGTAAATACCTTCCTCCCCGTGCTGTTTCTGACGGCCAAAGATCAAATTGAAGATCGAGTCAAAGGCTTGGAACTCGGTGCAGATGATTTCCTGATTAAACCCTTTGCCTTTGCTGAATTGCTCGCACGGATTAAAACTCTGTTGAAACGCGGTCAGATTAAAGAAGAACAAACTTTTTACGCAGTTGCAGACTTACATCTTGATTTGATTAAACGGCGTGTGGTGCGTTCTGGACAACGGATTGACCTGACCGCCAAAGAGTTTTCTTTATTGGAACTCTTTATGCGCCGCCAAGGTGAAGTATTACCCAAGTCACTGATTGCTGCACTGGTTTGGGATATCAATTTTGATAGCGATACCAATGTGGTTGAAGTTGCGATTCGACGCTTGAGAAATAAGATTGATACCGATTTTAGCCCCAAGCTGATTAGAAACATACGTGGTATGGGTTATGTCCTAGAGATTGAAGATGAGAAATAAATTATTTCGTTCCATCGCTTTTAGGATCAGCTTTATTTCAACCTTATTCACGACGTTGATCCTGATTGTCATGGGGATATTCGTTAATCAACATGTCGTCAATTATTTTTATCAACAAAACCAAAAAGAAATTGAAGGTAAAATTCAACTGATTGAAAACTTGTTCCAACAAAAACCCAGCAATTTTAAAGACAGTTTAGATGAGGCGCTGATTGGGCATGATAATCTGCTGATCCAGATCAAACTTGCCAATGGCCAAATTCTTTATAACAAAAAAAATATGCACGCTGACCTCAATCAATTGATTCAACAAAAGAATGGGCGTTGGATCAATTGGAAACATAATAATCAGAGCTATCAAGGCATTGTTGTCAATAAAACCATTCGTTATGACCAAAGTAGTCAAAACATGCAAATTATTGCTGCGATTGAAGTTACCGATAACTATTATTTCCTGCACTCGTTTAAACAGCAGTTGCTGATGGTTGGCCTACTCGGGGTGATTGGCCTGATGTTTTTAGGATGGTGGGCAACTTGGCAAGGGCTAGGCCCGATTCGAAAAATGGCAAAACTTTCAGAAAATATTTCTGCAAATAATCTTTCTAACCGCCTCGATCTGAGCAATGTACCAATTGAACTAGCCCCACTGGCCACGGCATTTAATGACATGCTGAATCGTTTGGAAATCTCAGTTGACAAACTTTCTGCATTCTCAAGTGACTTGGCTCATGAAATTAGAACCCCAATCAATAATCTGATGATGCAAACCCAAGTTTCATTAACCAAGCCAAGAACGCTAGAACAATATCAAGATGTACTATTCTCAAATCTGGAAGAATATGAACATCTGGCCAAAATGATTTCAGATATGTTGTTTCTAGCAAAATCTGATCATAATCTGGCACTGAAAAACAAGAAAAATATCGATTTAGCGCAAGAAATGGAAGTTCTGTTTGAATATTTCGAAGCTTTTGCCTCGGAAAAGCAGATTCAATTCAAACTAACAGGTCAGGCATCGATTCAAGCTGAACCAGCCATGATTCGTAGAGCCTTCAATAATTTAATTTCCAATGCAATTAAATACGGTGAACCAGATTCAATCTTAGAAATCAAACTGAGCCAAGATGATCGACACTCGATGATTCAGATTAAAAATAAAGTATCTGCTGAAATGCAAGTGCTTAGCCCTTTACAGCTTTCACGCTTTTTTGACCGATTTTATCGGCTAGACTCATCCCGACACAAAGCGGAAGATGGCACTGGCTTAGGACTGGCAATCACCAAATCGATTATTGAAATTCACCATGCAACAATTGATGTCTTTATTGAAGAAGAAAATATTGTCTTTAGAATGGTTTTTAAAGTGGAATGACTGAAAGATATAAAGGATCATAAAACTTGGGGGAAGCTTATGATCCTTACAAAATCAAATCTTATCTTGCCTGGTTTTGACCATTGCTACCTTGTACAGTTGTATTGCGTTCTTGGTTTTTCTCCAGGAACATTAATCCACCATCTGCATAGCTTAAGCTTGCTGTTGTTGCAAATGATAGGATAAAGATGAGTTTAACCAATGCTTTCATTTCTATTCACCTATTCTCTCTTAACTTCTTATAAGATAGAACAGGCAGCCCAACAGCAGCATGACCTGAAAATGACAATTTTGTCATTTCAATAGAAGCTTGACAGTACAGTTGATCTATCAAATATAAAGATTTCTCGATTCGATCTTATGGTTGATCTAGAGCTGTTCATAAATGCGTGACAGCTTGACCTACATATCAAAGCGCGTTCCATCGGACTACTACTTCATATATCCATAAATACTTCAATCAGATACGCTCAGTGGCCTCTAATCACAATATTTTGGCCTCATCCATCCTCTAAATCAATCTATGAAACGATTATTCTGCAAACAACACATGATACTTTTAACTTGAGTGCATTATGTCTAAACAACAATTCTCTTCAAATAACAATATTCGTATCGCCATTATCGGAACTGGATTTGGTGGCTTAGGTTTGGCGATTCAGCTTAAACGTGCTGGTTTTGAACAGTTCACCCTATTTGAAAAAGCCAGTGATGTCGGTGGCGTGTGGCGGGACAATACCTATCCGGGAGCGGCTTGTGATGTACCCTCGCATCTCTATTCATTTTCATTTGAACAAGATCTGGGATGGAAAAACCGCTATGGCTCATCACAGGAAATCCATCAATATTTGAAGCATTGCACAGAGAAATATCAGCTGTATCCGCATATCCAGTTTAATACTGAAATTGCCAGTGCTGACTTTGATGCAGCACAAGGTGTTTGGCAAATCCAGAGTGTAACGGGTGAAAAATTCGAGGCCGAATTTCTGATTGCAGCGGTCGGTCAACTCAATCGACCTGCCTACCCAAAGATTCCAGGACTAGACACCTTCAAAGGCAAGACTTTTCATTCAGCGCGTTGGGATCATGACTATGATTTAAATAATAAACGTGTGGCTGTGATTGGTACTGGTGCCAGTGCGATTCAGTTTGTGCCTGAGATCGCTAAACAAGTCGCCCACTTAGACATCTATCAGCGTTCTGCACCTTATGTCATTCCCAAGCCAGACCGTATTTATTCAGACTTGGAACGTAAGGCTTTTCAAAAGCTGCCTGTTTTACAAAGTCTGGATCGTGTCTTTCAATACAGCTATAACGAGATTCGTCTGAAAAGCTTTACCGCAACGCTGAATGAAATTCCTTTAGCAGAATATATTTTTCAGCGTCACATTCGTGAAGAAATTAAAGATCCCCATTTCCGCCACCGACTCATGCCCGACTACCCAATTGGCTGTAAACGTATTCTGATTTCTAATCATTGGTATCGTAGCTTGGTTCGTCCCAATGTAGAGGTGATCAACAATGCAATTCAAGAAGTGACTGAAACGGCTATTATCGATAAAGATGGGAAAGCACGTGAAGTCGATGCCATTATTTATGGAACAGGATTTACGGCAACTGACTTTATGGCACCGATGCACATTGCAGGACTCAATGGCAAGACACTGAAGCAACAATGGCAGGATGGTGCTGAAGCGTATTTAGGCTTAACTGTGAGCGGTTTCCCTAATTTCTTTATGCTGTACGGCCCAAATACCAATTTGGGGCATAACTCAATCGTGTATATGATCGAAAGTCAGGTGAACTATATTTTGGATGCAATTCGAACCCATATCCAAAACAATTTATCCTTCACCAACCTGAAAGCTGAAATCCAGACCCAGTTTAATCAGGAAATCCAAGAAAGAATGAAATCAACCATGTGGTCACAAGGTTGTAACAGTTGGTACCAAACCGCGACAGGAAAAAATACCAATAACTGGCCAGGATTTACTTTTGAATATCGTCAACGTACCCGTCATTTTGATCTGGAAAACTATATCCAAGTACCAAAATCAGTATTGATAAAAGAACAGATGGAAAATCCAGTCAAACAAATAGCCGTCTAAGCCTCTTCATTCAGTTACACAAAATTTGGATAGTCCTTTGTTTGAATACGATAAAGGACTATCCATACAGGGGCTTTAGCTCTGTTTGCATACAATCCTAAAAGTTGATTAATCCGCTTGACCTTCCCATAATGTCAAGGTCTATGCTGAAAGCAATCGGATTATCTCTATAGGTCTATCTTATGGAAATGCAAACAAATACAATCGCTCAAGACATGAAAGTCACCCTTCAAGTAGAAGGCATGACCTGTGCCAGTTGTGTCGGTCGAGTTGAAACAGCACTTAAAAAGGTAGATGGCGTTGCATCTGCTTCGGTGAATCTGGCAACTGAACGTGCCGATATTACTTTGGCAAAACCTGTTGATCGTCAGGTATTGATTAAAGCGATTGAGCAAACAGGTTATGACGTCCCTGCCAACAAGGTGGAATTGGCAATTGAAGGCATGACTTGTGCCTCATGTGTCAGTCGTGTCGAAAAAGCCCTAACTGCTGTTGCAGGCGTACAAAGTGCCAATGTTAATCTTGCAACTGAACGTGCAACCGTGAGCGGTAATGCCAGCATCGATACTCTCATCGCAGCAATTGATAAAGCAGGTTACGATGCTAAAGAAATACAGGCCTCTATTCCAGATCAAACTGAACAACTCGAAAAAAAAGATCAAGAACGAGCTGAGCTTAAACGTGACTTGATTATTGCGACAGTTCTCGCCTTGCCTGTGTTTATCTTGGAAATGGGTTCTCATCTGATTCCCGGTGTTCATCAACTGATTGAACAAACCATTGGCATGCAAAATAGTTGGTATCTCCAATTCGTTTTAACCAGCTTGGTCCTGATTATTCCGGGGCGCCGTTTTTATCTCAAAGGTCTTCCCACCTTATTCCGTTTAGCACCTGATATGAACTCTTTGGTTGCTGTCGGTACACTCGCTGCCTACCTATTTTCGCTGGTTGCAACGTTTACACCGAAGCTACTCCCTGCAGGAACGGTTAATGTTTATTACGAAGCCGCCGCTGTGATTGTCGCTTTAATCCTGCTTGGTCGTTTTCTTGAGGCCAAGGCCAAAGGACGGACATCTGAGGCGATTCAGCGTTTAGTTAGCTTACAGGCAAAAGTGGCTCATGTTTCGCGTGATAACCATGTCATTGATATTCCAATTGATCAAGTCGTCTCTGGTGATTTTGTTATTGTCAAACCTGGTGAACGAATCCCTGTTGATGGTGAGGTGATTGAAGGACAAAGTTTTGTCGATGAATCGATGATTACTGGTGAACCGATCCCTGTTGAGAAAAATCTCGGCAGTCAGGTTGTTGGCGGCACCATTAACCAGAATGGTACTTTAAGCTTTAAAGCTGTCGCTGTCGGTGGTGACACCATGCTGGCGCAGATCATTCGTCTGGTCGAGCAAGCACAAGGCGCTAAAATGCCGATTCAAGCCGTAGTCGATAAAGTGACCTTATGGTTTGTACCTGCGGTGATGATTGCTGCGCTGCTCACCTTCCTTGTCTGGCTAATTTTCGGCCCTTCTCCTGCTTTAACCTTTGCACTAGTGAATGCGGTGGCCGTGCTGATTATTGCCTGTCCCTGTGCCATGGGCTTGGCAACACCAACCTCAATCATGGTCGGTACTGGACGGGGTGCAGAACTTGGCATCCTGTTCCGTAAAGGTGAGGCATTACAGTTATTAAAAGATGCCCAAGTGGTTGCGGTGGATAAGACGGGTACCTTGACTGAAGGTCATCCAGTACTGACTGATTTTGAAGTGACATCTACCTTTGATCGGAATAACGTCCTCAGTCTGGTTGCAGCAGTTGAAGCGCTTTCTGAACATCCCATTGCCAAAGCCATTGTCGATGCGGCAAAAAATGAAGGTTTAGATTTGCCAAAGGTTGATCGCTTTGATTCAGTCACAGGTATGGGTGTCAATGCCACTGTGAATGAAAACCAGAACATTTATATTGGTGCAGACCGTTATATGACTGAACTTGGTCTGGATATCACGCCATTTTCCCATACAGCACAACGTTTGGGCGATGAAGGTAAATCTCCACTGTATGTGGCGATTGATGGTGCTTTGGCAGGGATTATTGCAGTTGCAGATCCAATTAAAGACACCACCCCTGCTGCCATTCAAGCATTGCATCAACTGGGTCTAAAAGTAGCCATGATTACGGGGGACAATGCGCGTACCGCACATGCGATTGCCAAACAACTCGGGATTGATGAAGTAATTGCCGAAGTTCTACCTGAGGGTAAAGTCAATGCCGTGCAGGAATTGAAAGTAAAATATGGCAATATTGCCTTTGTAGGTGATGGTATTAATGATGCACCAGCATTGGCTCAGGCCGATGTCGGCCTTGCGATTGGAACAGGTACGGATGTTGCGATTGAATCTGCGGATGTCGTACTGATGTCTGGGAACTTGCAAGGCGTTGCCAATGCAATTGCACTGTCTAAAGCAACCATCGGCAATATTCATCAAAACCTGTTCTGGGCCTTCGCTTATAACACGTTATTGATCCCTGTGGCTGCGGGTGTACTGTACCCTGCTTATGGCATCCTGATGTCTCCGATTTTTGCCGCAGCTGCGATGGCGCTTTCAAGTGTATTTGTACTTGGAAATGCACTGCGTTTACGCCGTTTCCAACCACCGTCTGTGCACAACGTGTAATGGAGGATATGATGAATATTGGTAAAGTCTCTCAAGCGTCAGGCGTAACCAGCAAAATGATCCGCTATTATGAACAGATTGGTTTAATTCCAGCAGCGGGACGTAGCAATGCAGGCTATCGCTCTTATTCTGATAATGATGTGGAGCGTTTGAAATTTATCAAACGCAGCCGTGAACTGGGCTTTTCGGTCACAGAAATTACCGATTTGCTCGACTTATGGAGTAACAGCAATCGCCATAGTGCTGATGTAAAACATTTGGCTCAATCACATATCCAAAAACTGGAACAGCGTATCCAAGATTTACAGCAAATGGTGCAAACATTGCAAACTTTAGTGGATTGTTGTGCTGGCGACCATCGACCTGATTGTCCAATTCTTGAAGGGCTTAAAGAGCCTTTAAATGAAAGCAGAGATATTCACTCTCACAATGATCTGCTTTCAATTTCACCCTTGGCAGGGAAAAAATAGAATCAGCAAAGGCTATAGCAATATAGCCTTTGCTTTTGAAATATTTCCAAATAAAAAAGCGGCTGATCGCCGCTTTTTTAACACTATATGCTTAACGTGGTGGGAAACCCGCTTCTGATAATGCATCAGCAACTTGCTGCTGCGTTGCCGTGGTTTCGACTTTCACACTACGGTTCGGGGGATCAGTAATCACTTTTGCATTTGCATCTACGGCCTGAATAGCGCGCGTTACACCACGTGCACAACCACCACAAGTCATATTTTCAACATGAAATTCCATCGCAAAACTCCATTCAGTTTTTAAGAAGATGAATAGACTATAAACCTTGCCATTATGGCAAGGTCAAGTGTTTAAAGTGGCACGTGTATAAAAAAAATTGAATCTGCAGTCAATAAAAAAGTGCATGATCAACATGCACTTTCTCAACGTGTTTTAACCCAGTTTTAAACAGCTAAACCAACAGCTTCGGCACGTGCTTGATGTAGCTTTTTATAACTATCGATCAGACGTAAATGACGATCCAATCCTTCCAGTTTCATACTGGTTGGGGTTAAGCCATAAAAACGAACTGTCCCCTCAACTGAACCGACCACCGCATCCATACGTTCATTACCGAACATACGACGGAAATTAAACTCGTAATCTTCCAGTTCCATTTCATCATCAAGCATAACTTCCAATACCACATTCATGCATTGATAGAACAAGCCACGCTCAACTGTATTGGTGTTGTATTGCAAGAAGGTTTCTACTAATTCCTTGGCTTCTTCAAACTGCTGCAATGCCACATAAATCAGCAGTTTTAACTCAAGCAAGGTTAACTGCCCCCAAACGGTATTATCATCAAACTCAATACCGATTAAAGTAGTGATTTCAGTATAATCATCCAGTTCGCATTCTTCCAAACGCTCGACTAATGCTTCCAGTTGCGCTTCATCTAAACGATGCAGATTGAGAATATCTTCGCGGAACAGCAAGGCTTTATTGGTATTGTCCCAAATCAAGTCTTCAACCAGATAAATTTCAGAATAATCTGGAACAAGAATACGGCAGGCAGTTGCACCTAAGTGCTCATACACAGCCATGTAAACTTCTTTACCCATTTCTTCAAGGATGCCAAATAACTCTGCTGCTTCTTCTGCATTTGAGTTTTCACCTTCATTGGTGAAATCCCATTCAACAAAGTCATAATCCGATTTGGCACTAAAGAAACGCCAAGACACTAAACCACTTGAATCGATAAAGTGTTCCACAAAGTTGTTTGGTTCAGTGACTGCATTGCTTTGGAAGGTCGGTTGTGGCAAATCGTTTAAACCTTCAAAACTGCGACCTTGCAGTAATTCAGTCAAACTCCGTTCTAATGCCACTTCAAGACTAGGATGTGCACCAAATGAGGCAAATACACCACCTGTACGTGGGTTCATTAAGGTCACACACATCACAGGGAATTGACCACCTAATGACGCGTCTTTAACCAGCACAGGGAAACCCTGTTCCTCTAACCCTTGGATACCTGCAACAATGCTTGGGTATTTTGCCAGTACCTCTTGTGGTACGTCTGGTAATGCAATTTCACCTTCTAAAATTTCACGCTTAACCGCACGTTCAAAAATTTCAGATAAGCATTGAACCTGAGCTTCAGCCAAGGTATTGCCTGCACTCATTCCGTTACTCAGATAGAGGTTTTCAATCAGATTCGATGG
This sequence comes from Acinetobacter sp. NBRC 110496, assembly GCF_000876115.1. Lineage (NCBI taxonomy): Bacteria > Pseudomonadati > Pseudomonadota > Gammaproteobacteria > Moraxellales > Moraxellaceae > Acinetobacter > Acinetobacter sp. NBRC 110496. The sequence goes on along the minus strand of NZ_BBTF01000007.1, from coordinate 71,213 downwards.
GAAATAGACGATTTCATCATCTGATTGGCGTACAAAGGGCAATGAACAAATGCCACGTTCCGTATTACCTGAGTTGGTATCGTATAAATGTGTACCCAGTAATTCATCATCAGGGTTATAAATTTCTAGACAATATTCATCAAGAATTTCTTTGGGTAATTCGCCATTTGGACCCGGTTTAAACCACTTTTCATCTGGATAATGCACAAACTCTGCATTGGCAATCTCCTCACCCCAAAATTGGTCGTTATAGAAGAAATTACAGTTTAAACGTTCAATGAATTCACCCAAAGCCGATGCTAAAGCACTTTCTTTGGTTGAGCCTTTACCGTTGGTAAAACACATTGGCGATTGCGCATCGCGGATATGCAATGACCACACATTCGGTACGATATTGCGCCAAGATGCAATTTCAATCTTCATGCCTAAACCAGCCAAAATCTCGGACATATTGGCAATGGTTTGTTCTAGCGGTAGATCTTTACCCAGAATATAAGTGTTGTTTTCTGAAGTCAGACTCGGCATTAACAAGGCCTGAGCATCCGCATCAATACTTTCAACTTCTTCAATGACGAATTCAGGACCGGTTTGAATCACCTTCTTTACGGTACAGCGATCAATCGAACGTAAAATCCCTTGGCGGTCTTTTTCAGAAATGTCAGCAGGTAATTCAACCTGAATTTTAAAAATCTGTTTGTAGCGATTTTCAGGATCAACAATATTGTTCTGTGATAAACGAATGTTGTCGGTTGGAATATCACGCGCAGCACAATAGACTTTAACGAAGTAAGCTGCACATAACGCAGATGAAGCAAGGAAATAATCAAATGGGCCGGGTGCAGAACCATCGCCTTTATAGCGAATCGGCTGATCGGCGATTACCGTAAAGTCATCAAACTTCGCTTCTTGTCGAAGATTGTCGAGATAATTAACCTTGATTTCCATGCGTGCACCTAAATATTCTTACGTGTTGCAAGCACATAAGATTGAAAATATTGAACTATAAGCCGAATCGTGGATAAGCAATAGACTTAGAAAAGTGTGGCTAAGGTCATCTCGTCACGGTATCTAAACACTGACCTTAGTAATGATGGAAGCTATTATAGAAGTATTTTAGGCAATTGATAACTTTTGTCTGTTTTTCTAGCTTTTTTATGAACAATTAAGACGATGAATGTCTGAAAAACCAGACGGTAACCATGTTCAAAGCTGTTTTGCCATTTCAATGAATGCTTGTGCAATCGGGGTTATTTGCTTATGGTTTTTGACAGCCAAAGCGATCGATCTTTTGATATTCGGCATGAGTGGACGTTTTACCACATTTGGATACAGTTGAAGAATATTCTGGTCTAGCGCCATGTCGGCAACAATGGAAACGCCTGCATTTTCATTGACCATATTCAAAATCGATAAAATTTGCGACAAGTTATATTTAATCTGTGGTGTCAGTTGCGCCGCCTTAAACAGTTCCATGACATGATTTTGACTTCCCGCCTGAGTCATCAAAAATGGATGCTCAACCAAATCCTCCAACCGTACTGAACTTTGCTGAGCTAGCGTTAGCTGAGCAGGAATTAAAGCTACAAAAATGTCTTCTAAAAGAGGATAGGTATCTAGGTGTTCTTCAGGTAAAACCACGAAACCAATATCCACTTTTCGTTCCTCAATCCATTGCATGACTTCCTGATCTGTACCCTCCATAATCAGTACTTCGACCTCAGGATATTTTTGGCGAAATGCTTTCAGAATCAATGGAATCAGCACATTGGAAGATGATGCACCGAAGGACCCAATCCTCAAAGTACCTGTTTTTAGACCTTTAAGATCCATCACCTCTTGATGAATAATATGAGAAACATTCAAGATTTCATTTACATAAGGCAGCAAGCGTTGCCCTGCGGCTGTCAGTTCCACTTCATTGTTATTTCGATAGAATAGTTGAGTATCCCACTTTTTTTCCAATGCTTTCAGTGCATGTGAAATTGCTGACTGCGAAATATTGAGTTGCTGGGCGCTCAGGGTAAAATTTTTGAATTCTGCCAGTTTCGAGAATATTTCTAATTGAGTCAGGGTCATGATCCATCATTCATGAGCAAAAGCTCATTTTACTATAAAACTAAATTAATTTTACGATTTGATCCAATTCTGTATTGATTGAAAAATTCATGCGTCATTTAGCCATTTCTCTATCGAGTTCTACGGTTTACTTTAAATTGATCGCTGTTGCTCTAATGTGGGGTGGCACCTTCATTGCAGGGCGTATCCTCGCCTCAGAGATTTCTCCAACATTGTCTGCATTCTTGCGTTTTGCACTTGCAGCTCTCTTACTTATTATCCTGTTGTTTAAAAGTTCTGGAGGGTTTCCAAATCTTTCTGGGCAACAACATCTCTATGCCATCCTAATGGGGCTTACAGGAGTATTCGCTTACAACTTATTTTTCTTTGCCGCTTTATCTAGAATTGAAGCAGGACGAACAGCCTTATTTGTGAGTTTATCGCCTATTTTAACCGTTTTGGTCATGCGTATTTTCTTCCTTGAGAAGCTCAAAAAAATAAATTACCTAGGTATTTGTATTGCATTGCTGGGCACCTTAATCATTGTGACCAAAGGCCATTTTTTTGCCGCTTTCAATCAGGCTGTTGGTACTGGCGAACTGCTTATGTGCGGAGCGGTATGTAGTTGGGTTATTTATACCGTTTGTTTTAAGCAGACCAATGTGCCAGCCTTGACCATGACCACCTACTCCGTGCTTTGGGGCACACTTTTTCTCTTCATTAGCCTGATGTCCCAATCCATACAGTTTTCCATAACTACAATTTCTCTCAGTAGTTGGCTATCCATTCTCTATTTAGGTGCTTTTGGGACAGTATTGGCATTTATCTGGTATGCGCAAGCCATTCAGAATATTGGAGCATCTAAAACCATTGTTTTTACCAATCTGGTTCCGATTTTTGCGGTATTACTGGCCTTTTTTATTCTTAATGAGCCGATCACATGGTCAATGGCTCTGGGAGCAGCACTTAGTTTCATCGGTATCTTGTTCGTTAATAAACCCTAAAAACAAAGTGATATCGATCATCTTTAAAAAAACTTAGCCTTCTAGCTAAGTTTCTATTGACATCAGATCAGTAAATGCACAATACTTAGCTTTATGGCTAAGTATGATTCTAAACTCGATTTGTTATTCAGTGCACTCAGTGATCCGACACGTAGAGAAATCTTAACACGACTATCCGCTGGACAGGCATCAATTACAGAGCTGGCTGAACAACACGATATGGCACTTCCTTCTTTTTTAAAACATTTAAATAAATTAGAGGAAGCTGGACTCATTCATTCTGAAAAAAATGGACGAGTAAGAACCTGTGCTTTGGCACCAGAAGCTTTTACTCCCATCCAACATTGGTTAAGTGAGCAAAGAGCAATCTGGGAACAGAGACTCAATCAATTTGACCACTACGCATTAGAACTAAAAAGGAAAAGAGAAAATGAAACTGGATCCAAAAACTGATCTAAAACTCGAAAGAGTGATCGATGTTCCTCGTGAATTGGTCTGGGAATGCTGGACAACCCCTGAGCATATCAAACACTTTTTTATCCCTCGCCCACATTCAATCAAATCTTGTGAGATTGAGTTAAAAGTGGGTGGAAAATTCAATACCACTTTTGATGTCGATGGTCATGAAATCAAAAATGAAGGTGTTTATCTAGAAGTGATTGAGGGTGAAAAACTGGTCTTTACCGATACCTATACTGAAGATTGGAAACCAGCTGAAAATCCATTCATGACCGCAATTCTGTTGCTTGAAGATGCAGGCAATGGCGCAACCAAATATACCGCAATTGCCAGACACCGTACTGCTGAAACTCGCCAACAACACGAAGACATGGGCTTCTTTGAAGGTTGGGGTACCGTGATTGATCAACTAGTTGAATATGCGAATAGTTTGAAAGCTTAAGATTTATTTGTCAGATATAAAAAATCCTCAAAATCTTGAGGATTTTTTTATGCTCAAATCAATCAATATTAAATCCGCCCAACTTCCAGATATGGAATCAGGCTCTTATCAAAGTTGGGACGTGGATCCCCCTCAAAACTAATAAAACCATGCATGCCCGTTAATCGCTCGCCTTTATAAAACTGATTAAGCTGAAAGCGTGGATCTTGATGTGACAAAGTAAAACTCACCACGCCAACCCCTCGTTTTTTAGACCATTGTTGTGCATCTTCAAGCATTAAATGATGCAAGGCTAGCTGCTCTGGATGACAAAGCAAAGTATGTAACACGTGGTATTTTAATGAATCCCCAAGTTTAGGTAATGGCATGCCCTTGGTGATTTTGGTCAATAAATTATAGACGGGCCGAAATACGCCAATCGCTGAACTGTAATGCAGAATTTTGGTTTGTTTAAGACTATGCTGATCCCATAACCCAAACATTCCGACCAATTTTTCATTTTGAAAATACAGTTGGAAATCAGAAAGTTTTAAGCCTGTAAAATAGTGGTGTTCTGCAAGTAGCTCTTCAAAATTATACGCAGGAATAAAATTAAAATATTGCGACATTTCAGCAATAAAGCCATTCATTGCGCTGATATGTTCAGGTCTTGCTATACAGGACTGAATCTCACCAACCTTAGTTTGAACTTGAGAATTCTGCTCTAAAAAAGCCTTAATTTTTCTTTTTGTCCCCACATGCGTCAAGGTTAGGGTTTCAATTAACCCTTCATCATAATAATCAGGAATTCCTGTTTTACCTGTTTGTATGGCTGCTCTCGCAGCATGATTATCATCAAAAATAATCATTTGACTAAAATTAGGTTCATGCATGGTTTGTTTGACATGCACGCCCAAAGCCTTGACCAATGATTTACCGCGATAGTTTTGGTCGACACGTAAGTCACTGGCATAGCGTAGATTTTGCACAGTTTTATCAACATAACATGGCCGATGACCATTGCTATAACAAGCGACATTTTTCTGATTCTCTGTATCTTCAATCACCACATGTAATTTATGACGATACAAAATATCAGACGCTTTAAAATAACTGGGTTCGCGCTGGAAACTGATCTGTACCCCTTTGGTGGTCATGGGCACGGCAATGAGTGATCTTAATGCTTGATCGTCAGCCAAGGTTGCTTCACGCGTCACGAGACTGCTTTCAGTGGATGTCGGTGGATTTGTTTTCATTAATTATTCACCTGCTGTGTAGTTTGTGTTGGAACCAAATCATTTAAATGGCCCATTTGGTCTAGTAATTGATAGACGAATACAACTTCATCTTGCTCATTGACTGTCTTTTGAGTTTGTACATCTAATAATTTTTGCTCGGTATTCAGCAAATCAAAAGTTGTTTTTGTTCCTAACTCAAACTCTTTGCGGGTATAAACAAATGCAATCGAGGCGGCATCAATCGCATTTTGAAGTGCATCTTTATTTTGTCGAATCGTTTGAAGCTGCGCATAGGTGGTTCGAGCGCGCTGATTTAAATCTAATTCTAGACCCCGAATTTTTTGGTTGGCCAGATCTACATCGGTTTGTGCTTTTCTGGTATTGGCTCGATTTAACCCATCATCATATAGCGGCACGTTCAGTTGGACACCGACCATATAGTTATTGCTTTCCGAGCCAATATAACTTGCTTCATGTTGCCTTCCTAAACGACTGGTCAACATCACCGTTGGCCAGAGTTCTCGTTTAGTCAAGGCATATTGTTTTTCGGCTGCCTGCTTTTCATATTTGGCACGGAGTAAAGCAGGATGATTTTTTGTATTCGCCAAGATTTCATCTAAGTGGTTTGAAATCTGTGGTAAACGCTTAATGGCAACCAGATTTTCTGGTGTAACTCCCGTAATTTGATAAAACTGCGCTTCACTTACAGTCAAATTTGATTGTGCTTGAGTAATATCTGCCTGACCTTGTGCCACTTGCGCCAAGACTTGTGCCAAATCAGCCTTGGTAATCATCCCGACATCAAAGCGCCGTTGTGACTCATACAAAGAACGTTGCAAATTGGACATGGTTTTCTTTCTCAGCTCCAGAATTGCTTTCTTCTTTAGCACGTCTGTATAGACCATGACGGTATTCAAAATCGTTTCCGAGCGTTGATCCGATAATCCTTCCGTGTGTGCAGACAGCTGATTTTTAGCCACATCAATTCCCAAACGATGTCGCCCAGATGTATAGACGGGGTAATCCATTTGTAATTGCAAACTGCGACCCTTTCGGTTTCCTTCAGTGGGAAACATGACATTAGTGGGCGTTTCGACTCTTTCATAGTCGAGCTGCCCCACCAAATTCACTTTGAGTCCATCGCGTTGTTTGGCTTGTTCAAGCATAGCTGTCGATTGATTGACACTTAACCGACTCACTTCTAACTGACTTTCATGTCTTAAACTTGCAGACAGCGCATCATCTAAAGTCATGGCATCAACCGAGCTTGAAATCCAAAAAATAGATAAATATATGAATGACTTTTTAAACTGATTCATTCCTCTACTCATAGTTGTTCCAAACTCGTTAAGCTCACCTTCTTCAACGGTTCAGGTTTAATATTACCTTCGATAATGCCATCAAACATCACCAGTTTTTTATATGCATTCCAACCGTTCTGCGCTTGACGAATCTGTGGTTGATCCAATTGCCCTAAGTTTCGAGCCAGTTCGTAATGGAAGTTCTGACGTAAGATACGATCAATATATTCATCATTAATACTCTGATGAATCTCGCCCTCAAACAGAACACAATAGAATGGTTTGACTTGCTGCTCAGTATCAATTGCCAATAACGAAATTGCTTTAGAATCCGTTTCATTCAGCTGTGAAAGCAGTTGTTGTGCCGTTTCAGGCGCCAGCTTCTCACCAACCAAATCGACGCCGAAACGGCGACCCTGAAACTCGAAACATGGGACTTGCTCTAAAAAGCCGGTGACCAGTAAACAATCGTCTAGGCAGTAACGCAGTAAACCATTGCCTGATGTAATCAGCGGGCTAACCACATCTCCGACGTTGAGTTGCCAAGACGGAATTATCAGTCCCTTTTTCTCACCTTCTAAGTACTCAAATTCATAGAAATGACTTTGATAAGCCAACGGATATTGGTCGTTATAAGGAATGGTCACCACGCCTTCAGTGGCCCACAAACCTTTACCCTCAAACTGCACAGAAGGAAGACGTTGCTTTAGCTTCTCTGCCCAGGCTTTAGAACCTGCTGTATCCCAACTCGACACCAGACTCAATTTAGGCCATAGCTGATTAAAATCAATTTTCTCGCCATTGGAGCTGTCCATTAAACTCTTGGCACCTTCGGAACTTAAAGGCGCTTTAACTTCTTTTAATGAATTTTGACGACTTCCCCATTGACCCGTTTCCAGAACTTCGACCACTTCTTGCTGCATCAGCTCTAAACGATCTAGAAGTTGCAATGCAAAAGTCGGACTCCAAACCGAGATCATGGCGAGATTGCGGTTGGCAACCAGATAACAAATTGTCGCAAATAACGCATCGTCAGCATTGGCAGCAAAAGCCACATTACTTGGAACTGCCTGCGTAAACTTAGATAGAATTCGCTTGCCAAAACCCAATAATGCACTGTCATCATTAAGATTTTTGTCTTTGAGTACTTCTCGTTGGCTTTCGGGCAGCCATGACACTGACCAATAGTGCGTACCCGAACGGAGTTGAGGACATTTGCGGTACATACTCGCCATCCACGGTGCAATCGCATGATCCAACTCATCTAAAAACAATTTGGTGTACGGAATAAATTTAATCTGTTCACTCGAGCCACTGGTGGGTTGAAAGCGAACTAACTTACTGCTAGAAAGAGATCGTTTTTGCTCTCGATATTGCTGAATATCCTCCCGCCACGCGCTATAGCGCGAAGCAGGAAAGCTGTTTGCAAATTGTTCATAATTTTGCACTTGCTTATTTCTGGCTAAACTTGAAGTCTGCAAGATCGAATGTAAAATTTGACGTTGCGTTGTCTCCAATGCGTTGAACTTTTGCTTAAAGTTTCGATCGGATGCATCACACCATTGCTTTAAAATGATGTGAGAACCTGACGTCAGCCATTCTGTATGCTTCATTGCAAAACCTCCCGACGCGTTGCTGAATTTTTTAATAAAGCATCGCATCGCCCTTTACTGGCAGGTTTGGTCATTAATTTAACCGGAAAACGTGCAATGTCCTTCCAGCCCAAACGACCAATACAAGGAAGTTCTGTACCAGCACTCCAAGTTGGATTTTTTTGTTCAAAGAAATGAATATTCGGATTTTTCTCTCTCATTTCTGCAGTAATTGGCGCCACTTCCCCTTTAAGTGGTTGATAATCACTACCAAAATTTAATAATCCCGCTTCTTTGTCATAATATTCACCAAAGAAATTCTCGCAGTAATGCTCAATGACTGTCGATAAATGCTGGTTGTCATCATTGATATTTGGATAATAAACATAATAATTATTGGCAAGCAGCAGATAAGTTTTATAACCTTTAGAAATCAATAGCCAATACAGTTCATTAAAGGGATACTTGACTCTTAATTTAATCATTAATTTAAGCATGGTACTTTGCAGGGTACGCGTGCCCCAGAACTGTCTGAGAATCACAGTATCGCCACTAAATAAAACGGTGTAGTCTTTACCGTTTAAATAGAAATGCTGTACGACCACAGTAGAGAAACCAACAATCTCGTCCGTTTCCGAATCGAAAATTAGTATTGCACCACTTTTCTTTTTGAAGTCATCAACAAAGATCGAAAACCTCGTATTCTCATAATATTGCTCATAAATTGAGTACATCACTTTCAGGCGCTCAATATCGATTTGTTCTTTCTCGACATATTGCCCGTAGGTAGATTCTTTACTATTGAATCTTGAAATCAGTTTATATGTTGTATTAATCATCAGCTTCCACCTCTAAATTTGGATACTTAAGTTCCCCTATCTCATAAAGAAATATTAAAAAACCCGTATCACTGTTTTTTGTTATCAAGGGGGTACGTTGTATACGCCCTATTATTTTTCGTTATATGAAAACAACCCTCTAGCTTTGAATATTTACATGTCCATCTTTTTCCCCCTATCCATAAATATGGTTAAAAATGCTGCCACAAACATGATGATGGCCAGCATCCGTAATAAGTCATTAAAACTGGATGTAAGCGCCTGGTAGTGGATATCGCGATAAATTACTCTGAGCGCGATTTGTTGGGCATTGCTGCCCACTTCTTGATATTGCGCCGTAAGCTGGTCTAATCTTTCAATAAAAATCCAGTTCTGTGGATTCATGTACTGATTTAACTGCGTAACATGTATTGCCGTTAGCCAATCTAAAGATGAGTTAATGAGTGCTAAACCTACCGCGCCACCAATGTTACGCATCAGGTTGTAAATACCACTCGCGTCTGCAACCTTAGTGAGTGGTAATGTGCTCATGGCTAAATGCGAAACCACAATCAGACAGATCATGAGACCAATACCTCGATAGATCTGCGGCCAGAACATGAAGTCATAATCACTGTGGATACTGAGATGTGAATTGAGCCAAACACCAAACCCAGCTAGGACCATGCCAACAAAGACGGTTTTTCGGGTATCAAAATTCGGAATGAGCCACGCGAGGAATGGTGCAAAGCAGAACATTACAATGCCCGTGACCATCATGATATGACCGATCTGGCTACTGTTCATTTCTCGGACCTGACCAAGAAATACGGGAATCATATAGCCCAAACCATATAAAGCCATTCCAATCACAAAAGTAATGATGCAACTCAGTGTAAAGTTTTTGTTCTTAAATACACTCAGATCCAATAAAGGTTTGGGCTGAGTAAAACTGCGTGAAAAGAAAATCATGCCGCCAATCAGGCAAATGATAAATGCGACACGAACTCCTGTATCTGCAAGCCAGTCATGCCGTGCACCTTCGTCCAGAAAATATTCCAGTCCACCTAAAAACATCGCCATACCAATCAGGCTGAACCAATCCATACTCTTGATGAGTGAATAGTTCGCACGATCAATGTTTGGACCTGAAAAGATCACGGTTGCAATGATAATGCCCGGAATAATGTTGATCAGGAACATCCAGTGCCATGAAAAATTGTTGGTCAGCCACCCACCAATGGTTGGGCCAATTGCAGGACCCAGAGTACTGATCATGCCAAACATGACTAAAGGTAAAGCACGTTTTGCCTCGGGAAACAATAAATACAACGCCGTCATCGAAGTTGGAATCATGCCGCCTCCCATGAATCCTTGAAATGCCCGGAATACCAGCAGACTTTCCAGATTCCACGCCAAGGCACAGAGCAAAGAACTGATTGTGAATCCAATTGCACAAATGGTGTAATAGATGCGTGTCGAGAGTACCCGCGATACGATACTTGACATCGGAATGGCAATAATTTCAGCAATCAAATAAACCGTTTGTACCCATGTCACTTCATAACGACTGGCACTCATACCGGCTTGAACTTCATTCAAAGAACTGGCCACAATTTGAATATCAAGAATCGCCATGAAATTACCAAAAATCATGGCCGCAAAAATGAGCCATGCTGTTTTTGGCGCAAACTTCCACTCATTTTCGCTAGGTTTATTCATTTTCTTATACCTAAAACGTGGTGATTAAGTTCTTAGATCAACAGTTGCACTGACTGACATTCCAGGTTTTATAAGTTCAATGTGTGGACTGGCATCAATTGCAATACGTACAGGGATACGTTGTACGACTTTATTAAAGTTTCCAGTCGCATTGTCTGGTGGCATAAGAGAAAAAGTTGCTCCTGATGCAGGAGAAAAACTTTCAATTTTGCCTGTATAAGTCAAACTTGGATAAGCATCTATTTTTAATTTAACTTCTTGACCAATATGCATTTTTTCAATCTGAGTTTCTTTAAAGTTTGCTTGTACATACAAACTGTTCTCAGGAATAATGGCCATTAAACGCGTTTGTGGAGAAACACGAGAGCCTTTTTGGATTGAAAGACTTCCCACTTTTCCCGTTACAGGACTGACTACTTTCGAAGATGAAAGATCAATTTGATAAAGATCGAGTGTCGCATTGGCATTTTGAATATCTGCAAGTAGCTGTGCGCGGCTGGCCTGTAAGCTGCCTAACTGTGCTTCTGCTGCATTAACCGTAGCTTGCGCCTTACTGAGCTGTGCTTGAGCAGTTAAATATTGGGATTGTACACCTTCAAAATTTTGTCGAGTAATCACTCCGTCCTTTAATAAATCTTGATAACGAGTAAAATCTTTTTTCAAACGAGATAGATCTGCTTGGGCTGCAACAACACCACTATTCGCTTCACTAATTGATGACTTTGCGGACTTTTCATTTTGTTGCTGCACATCAAGCGCAGCTTGTTTTAGTGTCACGACAGATTTTGCCTGATCATAACGCGCTTGGTAATCACGATGATCCAATAGGGCTAAGGGTTCCCCTTTTTTCACAAATTGATTGTCATTAATCATTAACTCCATCACTTCGCCAGAGATCTTTGGCATCACCCAAGTGACATCTGCTTGCACATAGGCATTATCGGTAGATTGATAGAAGCGATAGACTAAAAAATAATACGCAATGCCTAAAATCAGAAATAAAATGAGCACACTAAACACAGCCCAGGTTATTTTTTTTCGACTTTGGAAATTAGTATCAGTTTCAAGCTGAGCTACGTTATCCATATTTATTCCGCTATTTGTGATATACAGTTTTTATTTTGAGTTACATTAAAACATTCATATTTTCACGTAACTTTTCACTTATTTATGCATAAATTAATAATTGCAATGTAATAATCGGCGCAAATTATCATGCTTAATGAAAGAATATGTCATTGACCTTTTGTTCATATCATTTTTCTATTTCTGCCAATTGTCCAAATGGTATAAAGCTTTTATTACACATTTGTGAAATTCTAACATAAACATGAATGATTCGTGTTTTCATTTGTAAAAAAATAAATTTAAGCTATTGTTTAATTTAACTATATTATTAAATTTATCTTAATTTTAGTTTTTACCATTCAGTCGAATATCTTAGTTAATTTAAGAAATTTGTAAACAAAAAAATGAAGTGATGACAAAAAAAGTAAACGTTATGAAAATGTAATTTCTGTGAAAAGTTGATTTTTCCCCTATTTATTTATGCATTTTAATTCAATCAAATTGTGCGCTATCACACAAATTGTTTTTGAAAAAGCGACTAACGTATTTAAGCTAAAGAAATCATTAGAATGAATAACCTAAATGTGTTAATTCATTACTTTGCATAGTAAAAATTTAAAGTATTGCTAAATACTGCTGTTTATAGGTCTTGCTCAGATGTGAACTATATCAACTTAGATACCGGTAAGTTGTAATCTGATCAGACAAAACAACCAGAAAATTGGAAAAATAATATTGATCTAAAAGAAGGACTGCTTATGGATTCTGGACTAATCACACTTTTTCTACCGATCGCCTTGACGATTGTCATGGCCGGGCTGGGTTTGGGCTCACACTCAAAGACTTTGCACGAGTAGGCAAACATCCCAAAGCGGTGATCATTGCTTTGTTTTGTCAGCTTATTTTATTGGTCGGCATTGCATTTTTAATTTGTAAAATATTGGCTTTACCGCCGCTTCTGACAGTCGGTTTGATGTTACTTGCCGCTTCATCTGGTGGATCAACGGCAAATCTATTCAGCTATTTATATAAAGGTGATATCGCACTGAATATTACCTTAACTGCAATTAACGCCCTTATTGCTGCCGTTTTTTTGCCCATTATTGTCAATTTTTCCATTCTTCACTTTATGCATGAAGGTCAACAAGTGGGACTACAATTTGCAAAAGTATTGCAGGTCTTTGCAATTATCCTTGTTCCCGTCTGTATCGGGATGCTAATCCGCCATTATGCGCCCCACGCAGCCGAGAAACTGAATCGTCCTGTTCGTATTTTTGCCGTAGTTTTCCTTTTGATTATTATTCTTGGTGCAATTATCAAAGAACGAAATAATCTAATCGAATACATTGGTCAAATTGGATTTGCCACGGCATTATTCTGTGCAATCAGTCTATGCATTGGTTATTTCGTACCGCGATTGTTTGGGATCAGTTCATATCAAGCTCGTGCCTGTGCGTTTGAGATCGGGATTCATAACAGTACCCTTGCCATGATCATTGCACTGACGATTATGGCAAGTACGAACATAGCGATGCCAGCTGTTGTCTACTCAATTTTTATGTATATCTTCGCTACGATCTTTGGCATGTTGATTACACGATTTGGCACTCAGGAAACGATAAAAGTTTAAATTTATCAATAACAAAAAATATCATAGCGTATAATGTTATACGCTATGATTTAATATTTAACTTATTATGATTTTAACCTCTATTTAAATTAAAATAAATCAAATATTTCTAATAACGCATCAACAACCATTTTGTCTTCTATTTTTTTTAAGCTTTCAACATTAAAAATATACTGCCTCATACCTCTTAGTTTTTTCAATCTTCTTTCAATAATTTTTTTAACATCTTCTGGCATATCTTTTACAACAAATTCTGATTTCTCAATATACACACTTAAGTTATTAATAAAATGATGTTTTTTATTTTTTGGTGGAATGCATTTAGAGATATCACAGTCAAAAACTCTACGCAATCTAGTTTACAATCACTAAAATCCAAAAAAAATTTTGAATTATTTTTTCCTAAAAATTTAATTTCTCTCAAAGTTCCAGAGAATTTGCACTCAATCCAATTCCAGGAATGCAAACTAATATCCCTGAAATTACAATTTTTTATTTCACATTTGGTCCATTTTGCACTATCTAAATTTAAGCCCCTCATATCACATTTTTCAAAAAAACATTTTTCAAATTGTGTTCTAAGCAAACCCACACTTCTAAAATCACAATATTCAAAGATACAACCATCGAAAATAACATTCGAAAAAAAACGGCAATTGCTTAAATTACAATTTCTAAAAATGCAGTTTTTGAAGCTACACGCTAAAAATACTGCTCTGTTGAAATCACAGTTAGATGCAGAAAAATCAAAAAAAAGAGCATCCTTATATTCTTGTATTTCTGGGAAATTAATATTTTTAAAAATTTCAGTTGAAGTAAGCTTCATCAATATTACCAACACTTTTTTTAATTTAGCTTTTTTTATAACATCAAAATAATGAATTTAATTGGATTTTTATAATTTGGCATATATTAACAATTAATATCTCCCAAACTGTCTTTCTTCAAGTTTAGTTTCCAACTGATCTCTAAGTGCTATGGCTGACCATGTTTTTGGTGTGATTTCAGCTTGTTTAATTAACTCAATCAGCTTTTGATTGATTGGTGCTTTTAAATTTAGTTGCGTTGCTAAACGAACAACTTCTCCATTAATCCAGTCAATTTCCGTTGCTCGCCCCGCCATAAGATCATCTGCCATTGATGATCGTGCCAACGGATCAATCGCCAGCATTTTCTTGCTCAGCAGATTGAAAATCGTATTTGGCAGTTTTAATACAAATGGAACGAACTGTGCAGGTAAAGCGGTCAATTGTGCAGGCTTAATTTTTGCGATTTTAAGTAGCTCTAAAGCTTCAATCTGCGCCATTGCCAAGCATTGACGATAATCTCTGATTGAAAGCTGCTGCTTTAAAGGAAGCTGCGACAAGGCATTCACTGCATTATTTAAATTCAGCAATAATTTTGCCCATTGAATCGCCTGCATATCTTGTTCAAGTTTCAGTTCAAGTTTGGCATTTTTGAATGCAGCCACAAGCTCAGTTAAAGCAGCATGTTGTTTCACATACAAAGCACCATCCGTACCTTGATGGAAGACCCCATTTCCTAAAGCAGCCACATTAAAAGGCACCATGCCTGCAAGAATGGTTTGCTCTGGTAAAATTTGTTTTAAAAGATCGACATTGCTTAAACCATTCTGAAAACTAATCACGATGGTCTTTTTCTTCAAAACCCCTTTTAGCGCCTGTGCAACTTGTTCTGTAGCTGCTGATTTTACACAGACCAGAATCAAATCTGCCTGAGCCGCAATATTGGGATCATTACTCAGTTGAAGTTTAGTGATCGGGATAGTTTGCTTATTTGCTAAATAATCTGAAACAATAAGACCATATTGTTGCAACTGTTGCTGTATTTTAGGTCGTACAATGAAATCGACATCTGCTCCTGCAGCAGCCAGTCGCCCACCAAGATAACATCCAATACTACCTGCACCATAAATACATATCTTCATGCAATGCCCCAACTGACTTCAATGCCTTTACTATTTCAATATAATCAAAAAATAGCTTGAAGTTGTCACATAGCTGACAACTCTATTTTTATCAGACTATTTTTTAATAGAAGTCGTCACTGATTTATTTCCAATACAGATTCTTCTTTAGGTATTCGTATTCCACGCCATTCTTCAAGTACGTATCCCATGCCATAGACATTATGAATGAGCTTGGGAATGAAATTGCGATCAATTTTATTTCTTAACCGACTGATTGCAACCTCAATCACTTTACTATCACGATCATGATAGCTATCCCATAGTTGTGAAGCAATCAAAGCCCGAGGCAGAATTTCCCCACGTCGACTCATAAACAGTTCAATGAGTGCATATTCTTGAGCCGTAAGATTGATACGTTTTCCTGCACGACGTACACAACGTTTCCATAAATCGAGTTCAAGATCGGCAACACAAATCTGGTTGGTGTTATCATTTCGCTGTTCTCTACCCAATAAGTTTTTGATCCGATTAAGCAGTTCAACAAAGGTAAATGTTAGGCCAAAATCTTTAATACGCTCCTCAATTTGATCACGCGCAATTAAAAACAAGAGCGGCATCGTTTTTCCACTCCTCCCGACATCTTGCAAAATATTCCAACCATTCAAGCCTACGAACATTACATCCAGTATCACAAGATCATATTCACTAAACAATAATGCAAGGTGCTTTCCTATTATTTCATCTGTAACCCAGTCAATCATATAACCTGCATCTGATAATTTTTGGTTCAGATAGCTGCCAATTTTTTGCTCATCTTCGACTAGTAATATTTTCATCTTAAACCTGTTAAAGCCTTGCTTAAGAGGATAATAACGTTGTAAAACTTTAAATAGTTTCAAATGACAGAAATGTAATTTTGGTGTCAGCCAAATGTTCATTTTTGGAATAGTGCAATAGATAGATATCGAAATCTGGTTTAACAACATCATTTATCTCGATACTTTATAGGTAAAAGCCCAACAACAAGGTTGGGCTCTTATCTATTGCAACATCTACAATTATTGAAGATCAGGATCTGCCAATAACGTTGTAGCTGCAAGTTTTCCAAGGTTATTTGACGCCAGCGGGCTATCGCCTGTTAATAATTTACGATCTTGATGAACTTGTCCTGTGATTCCTTTATTCAGTATTTCGACCCCAAGCTTTTCAAGGTTTTCACCAACCAACCAAGGTAATTGACCTGGCATATAACCAATATCAATATTGGCACCTTTATCGAGTGAATCAGGGAATACACAAACTTGATAATCTTTAAAAATATAATCTTTTGGATTTTCATCAACTGCTGCTGCAAGTAATGAGGCTGGGCCATGACATAAGGTAATCACGTATTTATCATTTGCAACTGCCCATTTTAACAGTGCTTTGACCTCTTTACTTTGTGGAATCTTCGCCAGTACACCATGCCCACCTGGAATAAAGATACCTGCATAAGGTGAATCTGCACTTAAGGCTTGTTCCAAAATATCTGCCAACTTCAGTGGTGCTTTGAGTTGTTTTTCATATTTTTTATAGGTATCTAAGACCACTTGCTCTTCATGCGGCATTGCCCACATTTCTAACTTAACCGGATTGCCAGACAGTGTTGCAACATCAAAAGCAAAACCAGCATTGTCCAGATGAAACATCGGCAATAACATTTCGACAGGGTGATTGCCTGTAGAAAAGAATTTTTCGTTTTGCATCAAGATATAACGTTCATCTGTTGCAATCATTAAAATCTTTTTATCGCCTTTATATGGGTTTAGATACGTTGTACCGTCATAATCTGTCTTAGCCGATGTATATTGGCTTAACGAATATGGCGATGGGAAAAAAGCATTGTCTTCTGCATGGTCTGGACTAGGATTGCGATCATCAGGATTTGTAGTCATTTTCAAAGTTCCTCATCATGTCGTTATGTTTAGATACATACTGCTTTAATGGCCTGTTGCACTCAAGTTCTGAGTATGAACAGGCATGGATTGAATATAATTAGGCAAATTCAGATTTAATTTCGAGTACCACTTTGCCCGTATGCTGACTGCTCTCTAGGCATTGATGCGCCTGAGCAACGTCATCAAATGCAAAAGTTTTATAGATCATTGGCTTGCATTGATCTGCTTCTATCAGAGGCCAGACAAACTGCTCAAGTTCTTGGGTAATTTGGGCTTTTTCAGCATTGGTTCTGGCACGCATGGTCGAACCTGTCACTACTGCACGTTTTAGCATTAGTTCCTGTATATCAAAACCATCAACTTTTCGACCACCCATAAAACCGATAATGACCAATCGACCATCACGTTTTAACAATCGCAGGTTTTGATTGAAATAGGCGGCACCAATAATATCGAGAATCACATCAACGCCCTGACCATCCGTTTGGGCCAAAACTTCTTGTTCAAAATCCTGCGTTTTGTAGTTAATTACCTGTGACACCGAAGCTAATTTTTCTACTTTGTCATCACTCCCAACCGTAGAAAAGTTTTTAATACCCATCGCATGACACAAGCTGATTGCTGTGGAACCAATACCACTGGCTCCACCATGAATCAGTACGGTTTCATTCTTCTTTAATTGTCCAATCTGAAACAGATTGGCCCAAACTGTAAAATAAGTTTCAGGGATAGCAGCAGCCTCAACAAAACTCAAATTCTTGGGGATTGTTAAAGTTTGATTGGCAGGCACCGCACAGTATTCCGCATAACCACCACCATTGGTCAGTGCACAGACTTTATCTCCAACTTTAAATTGTGTGACATGTTCACCTACTTCACTAACCACGCCTGAAACTTCTAGTCCGGGAATTGGCGTTACCCCTTTAGGCATCGGATAGAGACCTTGACGTTGTAAAATATCAGGTCGGTTAATTCCTGTTGCGTAGACTTCAATAAGCACTTCATCTGCTTTAATCTCTGGTCGAGGTCCTTGAGCCACTTGCAAAACTTCAGGACCGCCAGCTTGTGTAATTTCGATATATTTCATTTGTTCTACGCTATTTTGATTCATTTAATCATGACTCCGTTTCAGTATTAAATTCAGCGTGTTTGGGTGGAAAACCAAACTGCTTTTTAAATTCTCGGCTAAATTGAGAAGAGCTCTGATATCCAACAGCATAAGCCGCTTGAGCCACACTTTGGTCTGGGTTTTGCAACAATTGTTTTGCCTTATGCAACCGAACCACTTTCAAATATTGTAAAGGCGAATGCTGCGTCACCTGTTTAAAGGCTTTATGGAAGGCAGAGGTACTCATATTGGCTTGTTCTGCAAGCATCTCAACCGTTAACTTTTCGGTAAAATGATGTTGAATATATTCACAAATTTTATAAATCGGTCTGAGATTTCCCTGAGCGACCAGCCCTTTTAATGCATCGGCACCTGAATGTTGAATAACGCGATAGAGCAACTCCCGTTTAATTTGATCTCCCAAGATCAATACATCCTGTTCAGAAGTCAGGGTATTTAACAAACGGATGAGGACATTAGATATCGTTTGATCATACTGGATCACACTCATTCCTGTGGTGAGTGGCTTAAACTGGTAATTTTCAAAATAGGTTTTAGCCAATAGCTCATTCACCATATCCGCTTCCAATTTCATGCTGATCGCAATCATCGGTGTTTCTGGACTGGCTACGGTGTCACAATCAAATGGCATAGAAACCGAAACAATTAAACATTCGCTTTGCTTGAATGAATAAGTTTCTGTACCAATATAGCCACGCTTTTGACCTTGCAAAACAAACACTAAGGTTGGTTCTTGTAATACTGCAATCGGTGGTGTGTTGTGGTCAACACGCATCAAGGTTATGCCATCAATAGATGTGGCAAAAAAACCTTCTTTATGTACCAGTTTTAGAAATAAATTGATCAGTGTTTGGTCATTCATCATGTGTCATCTGATGATTGGAAATGTGATTTTTATTATTAAATAGCAAACAGATAAAAACTGTTAGTTTTATGCAGAATTAGGCATGGAAAAGAGAGTTTTGTGAAGCCTAGCTTTTATGTACTATTACATGGCTAAATCATCCAAAATTAATGCGCATGACTTGACCAAAAATCATTTTTTATTGTCGGAATGAGATAATAGAAAAAAGAATATTAGTGTTACAAATAGCCCTAATCCTGAGCTTATTAGAATAATTTCTAGATTTAAAAGTTCCCTTAATAAGCCATGTGCACCCCATGAGCCATCATCAAATCCACTATCATCAAAACGACGTCCAGTAAAACAAGAACATAAAAATCAATACTTGAGATCAAGAATATACTTAAGGAAATTTTCCATAATTTAAATCTTGAAAGCAATGCCGCTAAAGCCATACCTAATACTGTAACAGCAGTATGCTATCAAAGCATATTTTCAGTTATCCATGAAAATCCAAACATTTATATTTAAATACCCCCTAAAAAATAAAATACAATTTCAAAATCATCTTAAAACCTCAACCTAGCAACATATAAATTCAGAATAAAACCATGTTCAACTTATATTTTTAACAATCATCAACTTGAAAAACTCTACTATTTTCAATATAAAAACAACCATCTGCTGAAACAGGACCTCCTTTTACATTATAATAGTACTTTTTATTCTCTTTTAAATTTTCAGCAACATGTACAGTAGTAAACCCTTTAGGAACAACACCATACTCAATCAAGTTTATTTTTTGTATTTTCTTGTCAATCTTAACCCCATAATATTTAAACTCCCAAATCACCTTAACCAAATCTTCATTACTTTTTCTTGGTTCATAAAAATATAAACCTGAAAGAACAATAGATTTTTTCATACTATTTTCATCCACCATTTCAACGAACACACCATTATTTATGTCTCCATAAATTTTGGTATTAAAAGAATCGTCGCATGCCGTTAAAAGGATACTAATAGTTACAAAAATAAAAAAACGAATAATACTCACATTAAACTCCTAACAAAAAGAGAGCTGGCGTATACCAGCTCCTTATAAATCATCAATAAGACCAATTATTCCATTTTATTATATTCGTTAATTTTCCTCTATAAATATCTTCTGCAATCTGACCTTGTTGCTCTATATTATATCCATTAAATGGTTTGTTTGGAATAAAAATATAATCATATACGGGAATATTATTAACCATATAATTCCACTGTAAAGATTTACCTTCGCCTATTACACTTATACCATTTTGAAATTGCATAACATGAGTCATCTCATGAATAAAAGTTGCTCTTTCTCCTAGTTTTTGAGTTGAAAAATCTTCACGATATTTATCTTTGGGGTAATAAATATTTCCATCAGGCGCCATAGCTCTAGATTGTAGAGGATTATTTAGCCATGGACGATTAAAGACTCTAGGTTGAGAATAATCAATTTTATTCCCAAAAACAGGTTGAGACATTTTAATTTCACCATCACTTAATCCTCTACTATTACCAATTAAATTTATATTCTTTAATTGAAGATCCCACATTCTAGTATTTAATAGGGGATTCTCCAATTGTGATAAATCAAATCGCATCATTTGATCAAAATTCATAGGTTCAAGCTTCAAACCTTTGGAATCATTATTCATTATAGGATTACTTCCTGCATAGGCATACGGATTACTGCCACCTGCCAATCCAATTGGGTCAGGCTCCATATAGCGGCCTAATTCAGGGTTATAGAACTGGTTTGTACCTACATCATAGTACTGACCAGGGAAACGAAGATTAAAAGTAATAGAAGCTGTTGGATTCCCTAAACTAAAGGCTCTTGCGCAATGACAAAGCTTCAACCGCTTTGTTTATCATTGCTCATCCCATTCCCAGACTACTGCATGGCTAGCAATGTCGTCTTTTATTTATTATCAGACAAAAGAATGGATAAGAAGAAGATTAAAGTTATAAATGCACCTACTCCCAAGCTAATTATTATTATTTCTAGGTTCAGAAATTCCATCAATACACCATGTGCTCCCCATGGACCATCATCAACACCTCTATTATCCGAACGGCGTCCTAGTACTACAAGAATACAAAATCCTATACTTGAAACTAAAAAAATACTTAGCGAAACTTTCCACAATCTAAAACCTGTTAGTATAGAAACCAAACTCATCCCAACCACAGTTACAATCGATGCTATAAAAGCATAATCCCAATTATCCATAAAAATAATTTTTAAAGAGTAAACCTAATCCAATACCAAAAAAATATGAGGTATAGCAATAAAACCATAATTCATCTGGTATATATTGGGATAGCAATAATATATACAAGAAGAAAAATATAACAATAATTACTGACAAAATAAATGAGACAACTTTCTCAACTCCCCTATTAATACCAATCTTCATCATTGTTTTAGATAAAAAAAATAAATTTTTATTAAAAACTAAAACATAATACCTCCCAAATAAAAAACCTAAAATTAGACTGAAAGAAACAATTAGCGACACACTATTAATCATGTAAAAAATCTCTAATAACAGAGAAAGCATCCTACTTTAACGGTAAGACACCTTGATAACAATAGCTATAAGGGTTACTACCGCCAGCCAATCCAATTGGGTCAGGCTCCATATAACGACTAAGCTCAGGGTTTTAATAGCGATTGTGGTTATAGAACGGGTTGTACCTACATCATAGTACTGACCAGAGAAACGTAAATTAAAAGTAATAGAGCCTGTCGGACTACCTAAACCAAATGCTCTTTCGTAATGACAAAGCTTCAAAAACTTTGTTTATCATTGATTATCAAATACCCAGACAGCTTCACTTCCTATGCAACTAATGGTTTATCCCTTAACAAAATATACACAATTAAAGAAGTTTCATAAGCACCATATACATTCACTATGTATTTAAGAAAAAACCAATTACTCATTCATGAGTAATTGGTTTTTAGGTGCTGTGGATCAAGAGTCAAGACACATCAAAAAACATCATTCCGTATTGCCCAAACAGATAAGCTAAGTAAAAATGCAACTAGCCCCCCAGCACCGCATACTACAAGTAACATATCAAGTGCCAACTCATTTGGTGCTAATTTTCCACCAGAGAAAAACTGTACCTGCTCCCAATCCGAAGGAAAAGATTTCGCCAATATAACAAGTACAAGTAAAGCAGTTCCTAAAAAGCTTAATGGTGCAAGATACCTTATTTTCCACCCTACTCTTACGATTAAAGCACCAATTAATAATAAGCAGATAAAATAAAATAAATTTTCCAAAATGGACATAGTTTTCTTACCACCTATTATAGTAACCAACCATATTGTTCATCTGAGCTTGACGTATCATTTCAGTAGAATCAGTTGCTTGGATTTTAATGGACGAGAAAGTAAATGCCTTTACTTGATTCTGAGGTAAATAGAAATTTCGGGGTTGGTTAAACTGTTGATTAAGCATTTGCTGATTCATCTGTTGATTTAATCTCCGAGCCTCTTGTTGACTATTATAACTATCAAATACTAGACCTGTTGATTGTTTACCAAGCATCAAATTCGCTGTAATCACTGCACCACCTGTAGTTGTATATTCTCGCATTTTATTTGTCACAGTATTTGCCCCAGCAGCAATAACTTTTTGTCCGAGAGTTGCACTTTCTGGTAATACAGCTTTAGCAAGATGTATATCTGCTGCTAAAAATGCTGCTTTACCTATACCACCAAATACTGCACCTGCCACCATTTGCTGACCTAAGTCAACACCAGAAAATGAATTAGAAAAATTACTAAGTCCCTCTCTAAAGCTCAGGCCTTTTTCCCTTGCATCAAGGAATGCTTTAATACCAATTTTTCCAATATAAATACCTCCTCCAATGCCAGCTCCAACTCCCATAGCAACAAGACTGGGCTTTCTCCTGCTATGTCTACATACATAATCGGATTATTTAAAGTATACGCTACGGATTCAAACCACCTTCCAATCCAATTGGATCGGGCTCCATATAGCGGCCTAGCTCAGGGTTGTAATAACGATTGTGGTTATAAAATTGACCAGTACCTACGTCGTAATACTGCCCTGGGAAGCGCAAGTTAAATGTTACTGTTCCCATTGGTTCACCCAGACCAAAGGCTGTTGAGTCCCATGCCCATACTATCGAATGGCTAACACTATCTACTAAACGCCTTGGGGTATTCTGCACATCACTAATAATGTAATAGATCTTGGTTGCTGTACCATTGCCATAAATCGCTGCAATAGGTTTATCGCCTAGCCAAACATATTCAACCTGTACACCATTCTTGTCATATTCACCAATTAAATGACTTGTTCATCATAGATAAACTGGGTCATCACCGTAATAGCACCTGTACTATTTTTATTGATGACTGTATTTATTGATCCATCATTATTAAAACTTTGCGTAATGAACTTACATAAAAGCCAGCTGCCTTTCTGAACATCAAACTAATAAAACTGACTCGAATCCAGCATCTGTAAGGTAATTTTTTTCACTTCATCACGACTTTGCATAATATGCGCTTCAATTGCATTAATCGCTTGTTCAGTGTGTCGATCAAAAATAAAACCTAAGATTTTTTGATGTTCTTGATAAGTCGCCTCGACTCGATAATCTTTGGAGAAGTCCAAACGGCGGATAATACGAATGCGTTCACTCAAATCACGATGAATCCTCGCCATTTCATTATTGCCTGAAGCACGAACCAAGGCACAATGAAAGTCTTCATCTTGCTGAGACAACTGTTTGATATCTTTTAAATACTCAGACGGTTGCACCAACCATAATTCTTTTAAAACCGACAACTCAACCGAGTTGTGATGATCGATTTGACAGAGTTTTCGAATTGAATCTTTTTCCAGAACGATACGGACATCATAGAGTTCTTCGTAGTAACGAAAGTTAAGCGGTCGAATCTGCCAACCGCTCCGAAAGCTCACATCAACATAACCTTCTTGTTGCAAGCGATACAAGGCTTGTCGGATGGGAGTACGACTCACCTCATAGGCTTTGGCAACTTCAGACTCAGTAAAACGTTCACCCGGCATCAATTTGAAATCAAAGATGTCATTCTTGATGCGTTGGTAAACCAGCTCAGACAAATTGTCTGAGCTTTTTGCTGTGTTTTTTATGTTGATGCTGGCTTCTTTCATTCAAGCTTATTCCATATATACCAATGGCTCACCACTATGTACGGTTTGACCTGCTCGGCAAATAATGGCTTTGACGATACCATCTTCCTCTGCATAAACTGGTAACTCCATTTTCATGGCTTCAATAATCGCAACAGTTTCCCCTTTCTTGATCTCTTGACCATGTTCCACAAAGATCTTCCAGATATTTCCTGTCATTGAGGCATTTAATGAAGAAAGATGACTGTAATCGACGTGATTGGCTTGCTCAACATGTTGTTCCGGTTGTGCAGCAAATTCCTCTTTCCAACGACTGACTTCACTACTAAACGCCTGTTGTTGCTTCTGTTTAAATGCGGCGATGCTTTCCGCTTCATTGTCCAAAAACTGTACATAGTCAGCATAGTCAAACTCGGTTTCTTCAATCTGAATTTGAGCACGGCCATTTTCAAAATCTGCACGCCATTGATTCAATTCAGCTTCAGTCACAGGGAAGTATTTAATCTGGTCAAAGAATTGCAAGAACCATTGCTTATCACCAAATTGCTTGTTCTTTTTAAACTTGTTCCAGATCGGTAGCGTCCGTCCAATCAACTGATAACCACCGGGTGAATCCATGCCATAAATACACATGTACATCCCACCAATACCAACAGTACCTTCTGCAGTAAAGGTACGTGCAGGGTTGTATTTAGAGCTGAGTAAACGATGACGTGGATCAATTGGTACCGCACATGGTGCCGTCAGATAAACATCGCCCAAACCAAGGACTAAATAGTTGGCATCAAAAATAATGTCTTTCACTTCATCACGATGTGCTAGGCCATTAATCCGTTGGATAAAATCAACATTGTTCGGTAACCACGGCGCTTTGGCACAGACACTTTCCTGATAACGCTCTACTGCGCCTAAAGTGGCACTATCCTCAAAAGTCATTGGTAAATGCACAATACGTGATGGAATTTTCAGTTGGCTTAAATCACCCATTTGCTCTTCAAGTTTCAGCAATTGCTGAATCAGCTCAGTTTGAGGAATCACCAGACCATCATATTTAATTTGTAATGAGCGGACCCCTGGTGACAGTTCCAAAACGCCTGCCAGATTGGCATTACGAATCATCTGAATCAGTTGGTGCACACGCAAACGTAGTGCTAAATCTAAGACGTTTTCACCATATTCTAATAAAATATAACTATCACCCGCTTGGCGATACACGGTTTTTGGCGAGAGCTCTGTTGGTTCACGTTGGGCTAAAATGGTGGTAAAAATATCTTGAGCAGGCTCAATGGTTTCAACAACTTTGGCAGCATCTGCAAAGTTTTGGATATTATCAATTTGTTCCCGTTCTAACGCATTGGCTTGTTCTGCCGTGATTGGATAAAAACGGATTTTATCATCGGCTTTCAGTTGGCCTACTTTCCACAGCTCAGCTTTCGCAATCGTGACTGGACAAACGAAACCGCCGAGACTTGGGCCATCTTTTGCCAAAATCACGGGGAAATCACCGGTAAAGTTGATCGCACCAATTGCATATTCACAATCATGCACATTGGATGGATGTAGACCTGCTTCACCACCATTTTCTCGCGCCCAACTTGGTGTTGGACCTGAAAGTCTGACCCCTAAACGGTTTGAATTAAAATGCACCGTCCACTCAGAGGCAAAGAACTCTTCCACATATTCAGGTTTAAAGAAATCAGGTGCACCGTGCGGCCCATACAACACGGCGATTTCCCATTCATTGCTATATTCAGGGATGAGATCTTTGGATAGCGCTTGTGGTGTATCTGTTGCCAGCGGTAATTCGGCACTGGCCAGTTCTGCATCAACCATTTTAATCATGTCACCAACACGTAAAGTACGTCCTGCATGACCACCGAAATTGCCCAATGCAAAGGTTGAACGGCTACCCAAATATAAGGGAACATCCAGTCCATCACGCACGGCCAAATAAGTCCGGCAGCCTGATGTCACTTGTCCAACTTTTAAGGTTTGACCGGCTTTGACTTTTATCGGCTGCCAAAACGCAATGCGTTGCTCATCTAACACTGCTGTACAGCTTGCACCAGTCAGTGCAATCGTTGTATCGGCATGGAACTTTAAAGTTGGCCCGACCAAGGTAAATTCAAAGCCCGCTGCTTTTGCATCATTACCGACAATACGATTGGCCAGCTGGAAGGCATAATCATCCATTGGCCCTGAAGGTGGTACACCGATATCCCAATAACCAGTACGTCCTGGATAATCTTGAATTGAACTCAATGTTCCTGCTTGTACCACCTCAATCACTTTTGGTGAATAGTTGAAATCATCGAGCATCCGTGTCCAGATTTGCATAGACTCAAAACGTTGGTCTGAAACAATGGCTAGAGCATAATCCAAGTTGGTGCTGATACCATTTAAACGGGTTTCAGCCAAAACTACTTTTAATTTTTCAATTGCAGCAGCCCGATCTTCGGCATGTACAATAATCTTGGCAATCATAGGATCAAAATATTGTGATATTTCGGTCCCTGTTTTGACCCAAGTATCGACGCGAATACCTTCTGGAAAAGAAACTTCGGTCAGAATCCCCGGACTTGGTTGGAAGTTTTTAACGGGGTCTTCAGCATAGATACGGACTTCAATCGCAGCACCTTGCGGTTGGATATTGCTGAGATAGTCCCAATCCAAGGCATCACCTGCCGCGACTTTGAGCATACACTCGATTAAGTCGAGACCTGTCACCATTTCCGTCACAGGATGCTCTACCTGTAAACGTGTATTCACTTCAAGGAAATAAAACTCATCGCGTTGCGCATCATAAATAAACTCAACCGTTCCTGCACTGCGATAATTGACAGAGCGCCCCAGTTCCACTGCGGCCTGATGTAACTTTTTACGGGTTGCTTCAGGTAAGTTCGCTGCAGGTGTTTCTTCAACCACTTTTTGGTTACGGCGTTGCAATGAACAATCCCGCTCACCCAATGCCACCACTTGACCTTGACCATCACCAAAAATCTGTACTTCGACATGGCGTGCTTTATCAATAAAGCATTCAATAAACACACCAGCATCTTTAAAGAACTGCTCACCTAGGCGTTTCACACTTTCATAAGCATCCGTGAGTGCTTGTGGAGTATCACAACGGGTGAGACCAATACCACCGCCTCCAGCAGTGCTTTTTAGCATGATTGGATAACCAATACGCTCAGCCGCACTCAATGCTTCTTCTAAACTATCCAGTAAGCCTGTACCGGGTGTCATTGGAACATGAGCTGCTGCGGCAAGTTCACGTGCACGGTGTTTTAAACCAAATTCCAGAATCTGCTCTGCGGTTGGCCCCATAAAGGCAATATTGTTTTCTTCACAGGCACGAGAGAAATCTGCACTCTCAGACAGGAAACCATAGCCCGGAAAAATCGCTTCAGCCCCAGTTTGTTTAGCAGCTTGAATGAGTTTTTCGATACTCAAATACGTATCAGCAGGCTTTAATCCATCCAGTGCAATTGCAACATCTGCATCCTGCACATGTTGAGCATAACGGTCACTCTCCGAATAGACCGCGACACTGGTGATACCTAATTTTTTTAGTGTTCGAATTGCACGGACAGCAATTTCACCACGGTTTGCAATAAGTACAGTCTTAAACATGATGATTCCCCTCAAAAATTAGTTGGCTGCATTGGCTGATTGACTGTTGCGATGCTGGATATAAGCTCTCCAACCGCCAAAATGGCTGATATTCTCTGCATCACCTAAGCCATACGGCTCACAAATAAAGCCTTTGACCCAGCGACCATCTTCCAGTTCAACATTACCCATGCCCAACGGCGTTGGGATTTCTGCCACAAACTCGCCAAAGCGCGCTGTAGGTACATCCCACAATTCGACAATGATGTTTTGCCCCTCTTGCTGACGCGCCAAGCCTGGTTTTGGGGGAACAGTGCCATTTAAGGCATATAGGGCATAATCCTGAGAGGTTTTAGTGGTTTCGACATGTACTGCACCACGTGTGGTGAGCTGAAAATTCAATGGCATGCCTGTCAAATGTGCACCGACAACCGCGACTCGGATATGATGAGGTGATACCAAAGTTGGTGCACTGATCGATGATGTTTTATCTAAAGCACCGAGTTTCAGGGCCAAGTAGTTTTGCCAAGCTTTACCAAAATGTACCAAGGCTGCATCATGCCAAGCAGGTGCAATCAAAGTGATACCAAATGGTAAATTGTCTGCTCTAAAGCCAGCGGGTAATGCCAATGCGCTTAAATCGGCGAGATTGGTGAAATTGGTATACGTGCCGAAATGTGCGTTATATTCAATCGGATGCTGCTGTATTTGTTCAATGGTATAAATCGTTGGCGAAGTTGGCACAATCAACGCATCAAATTCAGCCAAACTGTCCTGAATCTTTCGAGCCAAATCCAATCTTAAATATTCAGCATTGTAGGCATCGACTGCAGAATATTTTTCACCCTGCCGTACAATTTCCAGTACCGTCGGATCAAAATCATCAGCATTGCTTGTGAGTAAATCTTTGACCGCAGCAGTACGTTCAGCGACCCAAGAGCCTTGATAAAGCTGTGCCGCCAATTGTTGAAAAGCTGAAAAATCAATTGGAGTAATTTCAGCATTTAAACTTTCCAGTAATTGGATGGTCTGTAAAAAAGCTTTTTCTGCCTGCTCATCACCAAAGAAGTTCAATTGATCTGGAATTGCAAACTTCAACTGACTTGAAAAGCGTGCCGGTACATTCTTAGGATGCTGACGTGAATAACTATCTAAGGGATCATAGACTTCGGCTTGGGCGGCAACTAATTCAGCATCTGCAACAGTTAAGGCAAAGATTGAAATACAATCGATACTTTTTACTGCGGGTAATAGGCCGCGATTGGAAAAACGACCTTTGGTCGGCTTTAAACCCACAATATTATTGAAGGCTGCAGGAACTCGACCCGATCCTGCGGTATCAGTCCCGAGAGAAAATGGGACCAAACCACGTGCCACTACACTGGCCGAACCTGAACTTGAACCACCGCTGACATATTCAGATTTAAAACTATTCGGTACTACTCCAAAAGGAGAACGTGTTCCAACCAACCCTGTTGCAAATTGATCAAGGTTAGTTTTACCAATGACTATCGCACCCGCTTGTTTGAGTAGACGCACTGTTTCAGCATCTTGGGTGGCAACTGTAGTGAGTGCCTTACAAGCTGCTGTGGTGACAAAACCAGCCACATCAATATTGTCTTTAACGGCAAATGGTATACCGTAAAGCGGAAATTGTTTTTGCAGGTTATCCGTATCTTGGGTTCGTTGCGTTAAGGATTGGATTTGTTGTTGCAACAAATCGCTGCTTGCAACAGAAATCCAAGCAACATCATTAGGATCAATCGCTGCAACCAGTTCTTTTAAAATATCCAGCTGGATCTCTTGTTTTGAATACGCCGTTTGCCATTCAGAAATTGTCCAGCCTAAAGTTTTTAGTTCGCTCACTTTATGAATCCTATCTTGTATACAAGTTTGAATAGATAGAAGCAGAAAGCGTGCCAGTTTTATTTTTTATATAATAATCAATATGTTAATTATTTACTTGGATCGATGATAACTTACATGGCTCAACACGGGTGCCAAAACACGTACCACAATAATGCCTATGCCTTATAGGTCAGCACATTTTCAACAAGTAAAATTGAGAACAATAAATTTGGGGAAGTTTCATTTAAGCTAATTATTTTTATAAAATTATTTATTTACTTTCAAATAATTAGATAATTCTTCGAACTCAGTCGCTACTGCCTGAATCGCTTGCTGTTCCATCGCTCTAAATTTTTTGAGCACGACTTGCCCCAATTCGGTCACCACTGCACCACCACCATGCGTTCCGCCTGTTTGGGTGTCGACCAGATTGGAATGAAAGCATTGATTCATGGTATCCACCAGTTGCCATGCACGGCGGTAACTCATATCCATGGATTTTGCGGCTTGAGAAATTGATCCTGTACGCTGAATTGCATCCAATAACTCTGCCTTACCCGGGCCAAAGGCAATCTGTTCATCAGATAGAATACGAACATGCAGTTTTAAGCGTGGTTTTGACATCAAGATCTACTCAAGATTTGATGATGTATCGCACACCATCAAATCTTATCTTTAAAATTTAGAAATGAATCACGGTACGAATCGACTTGCCTTCATGCATCAAGTCAAAGGCATCATTAATATCGTCCAACGGCATGGTATGTGTTACGAATGGTTCAAGTTGGATCTCACCCTTCATTGCGTCTTCTACCATTTTGGGTAATTGGCTACGACCCTTTACCCCACCAAAAGCAGTTCCCATCCATTTACGTCCTGTTACCAGCTGGAATGGACGCGTTGAGATTTCCTGACCTGCACCAGCAACGCCAATAATCACAGATTGTCCCCAACCACGGTGTGCACATTCCAATGCAGAACGCATCACATTGGTATTGCCGATACATTCAAAAGAATGGTCAACCCCCCAACCCGTCATTTCAACAATTACTTGTTGAATCGGCTGCTCATACTCTTTTGGATTGAGGAAATCAGTGGCACCGAACTGTTTTGCCAACTCAAATTTATCTGGATTGGTATCCACTACGATAATACGTCCTGCTTTGGCTTGACGAGCGCCTTGTACCACAGCAAGACCGATACCGCCTAAACCAAAGACAGCGACGCTATCGCCTTCCTGTACTTTCGCCGTATTATGTACTGCACCGATACCTGTAGTCACACCACAACCCAATAAACAGACTTGTTCATGATTGGCTTCAGGATTGATTTTTGCCAAAGAGACTTCCGCAACAACGGTGTATTCGCTAAAGGTTGAACAGCCCATATAGTGATAAATCGGTTGGCCATTATAAGAGAAACGCGTTGTACCGTCTGGCATCACACCTTTACCTTGAGTGGCACGAACAGCAACACAGAGATTGGTTTTACCCGATTTACAAAATAGGCATTCCTTACACTCAGCGGTATACAACGGAATGACATGGTCACCAACCGCAACACTGGTCACACCTTCACCGACCTGAACCACCACCCCAGCGCCTTCATGCCCCAATACTGCAGGAAAAACACCTTCAGGATCATCACCAGATAACGTAAAGGCATCGGTATGACACACACCTGTATGAGTAATTTTAATCAGAACTTCACCTGCTTTCGGTGCTTCAACATCAAGTTCTACAATTTGTAATGGTTC
This sequence comes from Acinetobacter sp. NBRC 110496, assembly GCF_000876115.1. Lineage (NCBI taxonomy): Bacteria > Pseudomonadati > Pseudomonadota > Gammaproteobacteria > Moraxellales > Moraxellaceae > Acinetobacter > Acinetobacter sp. NBRC 110496. Next base: position 39,648 of record NZ_BBTF01000007.1, on the reverse strand, counting down.
GCCTGCGGCAAAAGCCACGGCTGCACGGGATTTAATCACAATGATACTCCTTAGGGTCGGTTGATATTTCAGTTGCCCTATTTTTTTACTTTAAATAAGATTTAAGAATTTTACTGACTTGAATCAGCTCTTGACTGCGATGCAACTCAGAAGATTCACCGACAACCAAAGTATCTTTTAAATGAATTTCGAGAAGTTCAGTCATCAAACCATTTAATGCACCACGAACTGCACAGATTTGCTGCAAAATATCAGCACATTCAGTGTCATTTTCCAAAGCACGTTCAACGCTCTGGACTTGACCTTGAATTCGCCTTACACGTGTGAGAATCTTTTTTTTATCCTCTAGTTGTTTAGGCATAATGTGACCAGATTGAATCCAAAAATATACTATACACCAGTATAGTAATTTAGCTCAATATTTACTGATTTATATTCCATAAAGCTTAGTTTACAGAAAGCTATTTACGGAGAAAAAAATGAAGAGTGCGATAAGAGTTTGATTATAATCAGATTTACATTTAAACCTTGGAAATGAATAATATTTAGATATATAAGAAAATCAATTCGCTACAAATTACTGTTGGGCTCGCACGTTTGATCAATAAAATGATAAACAAATCATACCATTTCAAGATCATCACACTTGCTATCATGTTCGGAATTAGTGGCTGTTCTTTGCCACCCAATCAGAAACATGATCGGAGTAACTCCTTGCACACTAAAACAAAGTGGATGAATGATCCACAAGCCGATCTCAATATTGAAAAGGGTTTAACAGCTTACTTAGCTTTAGATGATGCCTTTTTAAGTATTGCCTCTCGTATTCACTTAATTCGAAATGCCAAGCATACACTTGATTTACAATACTATATTTGGAATGACGATGCGATTGGCAACCTGATGTTGCATGAGCTGTTAAAAGCGGCTGATCGTGGGGTGAAAGTCCGTTTATTGATTGATGATCAAAATGGCATAAAACTGGATAAAACCCTAAAAGCCCTCGCCCAGCATCCAAATTTTGAAATCCGTATTTTTAATCCTTATAAATTTAGACACTTACGCGTTATTGATTATGTATTTAGACTGAAACAAATCAATCATCGTATGCATAATAAACTCACCATCGCCGATTACTCGATTGCAGTGACAGGTGGTCGTAATATCAGTAGCGAATATTTTGAAGCCAGTGATCAGTTCCAGTTTAGTGACATGGATATCTTATTCTACGGAAAAGCCGTTGATCGAGCGGAACAGGTGTTTGATGAGTTCTGGACAAATCATCTGAGTTATTCGACTGAACAATTAATGGGCTCTGGTACACCTCAACAATTAGAGCGTATAAGAAATACTTATAAAGCTTTAGATCAAATCAATACACCAACTGACGATAAACTCGAAGCCGCTCAAGATTATTTAAAACTACGTCTGCAAAACTATCCAATCCAATGGGCGAAAGCACATTTTGTGGCCGATCATCCCAATAAAGCCTTAGGGCAAGCAAAAGATCAGCAATTATTATATTCGCAAGTTCTCAACATTATGAGAAAACCAGAACAACATATGGAGTTGGTATCTGCTTATTTTGTTCCTACCAAACGGGGTACAGCATATTTAAAGCAACTTTCTCAAGATGGTATCAAGGTTCGTGTTCTAACCAATAGCTTGGTGGCCAATGATGTCGCCGTAGTGCATTCTTTTTATAGCCAATATCGCAAACCACTTTTACAAAGTGGCGTGCAGCTCTTTGAGTTTAAGCCGAATATTGAACGTAAAAAACGGACTTGGTATGAAATTGCCACTGGTAGTGTGATTCCGGTTAAAGGCAAGAATCGCTCTAGTCTGCATGCTAAATTCTTTGATGTAGACGGAAAAGTTTTTATTGGTTCATTTAACTTCGACCCCCGCTCCGCCCATTTAAATACAGAAGTTGGTTTAGTGGTTGAATCTGACCATTTACAAGACCAAATTACCGCCATGCTTGATCAGCATTTATTACAAGTGGCATATCAACTGAAACTTGATTCAAATGGCAACATTGTTTGGTATGAACATAAACAAAATGGTGAAGTTGTTGAGCATCATCATGACCCTGAAAGCACCAGATTCCAGCGTTTCACCATGCATGTTGTGTCTTATTTTCCAGTGGAATGGATGATGTAAATTAAATTAGATATGTATCAATTCCTACCGAACTCAACTCATATTGTAGACCTGAAGCTAAAGAAATCAATGTGAGTGTTCCACAAAAAGGAGGAGTTCCACTAGTTAATATCCCACTAAATAATTTCAATTTAACTCCATCGGTGTAACCTCTTTCATTAATAATTGCAAACAATGATCCAATCTCTAAGCCTTTCAAATTAGAAAGGCTATTAAATTCTTTATACTCTTCAAAATTGATCTCTAATTTACTTTTAAGGATTAATTCAATTTCATCAAATTCTCGATTTACTTGAAAGACCCAAAGCTTAAAATCAATTTCAATCATTAATTGTTCTATAGAAAATGAGTTATCTTCACTACTTCCATCTCTATCTATATAAATATTATCGATCCTTCTGATGCCACTTTCATTCTGTATAGCCTCAAAAACATTACTATGAATCATACTTATATTCCTTTTATTTTATAGTAGTAGCTTATAATCATGATTGGTCATTTTCATAACAACCAACTACACCAAACCAATTTGTCTAAAGAACTGTTGATAGGCTTCTGCTTTCTTTTCCAGCGCTAAAGGATATGCCCGTGATGATGAAGGTAAGCGATATAGATTCAGCTCACGGTTGATATAACTCACTTGTACTGATTGACCAATCATTGGCTTATTTACTTGCTCTGGAAAATGCTGCATCAGTGTATCTGTTGCTTTATCCCCCGTTGTCATTATGGTGTGGCACTGTGGTATTTGTTCGAGTAATTTAGATAGATTTGTAGGTGTGACAATTTCTAAAAACTTATCTGACGCATTACCTTGCAAGCGTTTCACTTGGTAAGCGGTGTCAAAAATTCCAACGCCAATCTGGGTTAAGAACTCACGGATCAGTTGTTCTTCAAAGTTCTTATTCGGTAAATCTAAAAAGTGATCTTTATCTTTAAAAAAGATCAGACCAAAGATACGCCACATGTCATTTTGATAGTTAGGATAGTAAAAATCCATCTTCCAACGGATTTTTGGCGGTGGAAAACTGCCCAGCATCAATAACTTCGTACTGGAGGGTAAAAATGGTTGTAATGGATGTGTTTCTATTTCGATATCAGTCATTTATCTAAAGAACCAAATTTTAAATTGAGTGAATCATGTTGTTTATTTTATAGAATTTTCCAGTTTTTTGCTTTGGTGTTTTTGTAGGACATAATTGGCAAGCATCCTCACGATGAACAGTTTCACTTTTTGGGTAATACATGCCATTTCAACCATTCCATCTAAGAAGAATGGCAAAAAAATTTAAACCACTCTTAGAAAGCAAGTCCCACATGCATGATAGACATCAGCCTTTGCCACAGTTGGCCGTTGATTTGCAGCGTTCACCATTTCTTGAACTTCCTTATTTGCGCCATAACTGCATAATACACCCGTGAATTCTTCTACGTCATGTCCTTGCATCGCCAAATTAGGTTTACCCGTCTCGCGGTTATATGAAGGAATTCCACATTGATCTTTCTTATGTGCGATGTGATAAAACTCATGTTCAATCAAAGCACAGAAATCAACATCATTTGCGTACTGGCCATAGGGCAAAGACCGTTTACGGTAATCCAATTAATTTAGTAAATGGCCTATCCGCTGAATCAACCACAACATTTACCCCATCGAACTCAGCTTTAGCAGATCAAAACCCATTATTTTTATCTCCAAGTGTTCGGTTTCAAGTCGTAAAATCGAACGAATCATTTGATAATGCTGCAAATTTTGAACCAGGTATTTATAATCCTAGTGTGCGTTGTGATATTGGAAAGGCTAAAGCAAATACAAAAGGATGTGTATACCCTACCGCACCTGCTGTTATGACAACAATTAAGCTTACTGATCCAGACGTGGATGAATCGGCAAAGCATATTAAAGAAGCATTTCTTGCAGGTAAACCAGGTCAATTCATTGCAGCTTCACCTAATTCTATTTTTAGAAGTTCAAGTGCAAGACCATTAACCCGTTTGAGAGATGCTGCACAGCGTAAAGCTAACCAGGCTGAATCTGTAAAAATGTGTAAAATTAAATATGGTCCAAGTGTTGGTTCAAAGTGCTTCTTTACGGGTGATTCTGATGAAGTAGCAACTGATTGTGATTGTGATGAATTTCCTTTTGCAGCAACAAATCAAGGTGGAACTGATGCGTCTGTTAAAAAGATTGATGCATCTGACAATCGTAGAGCTGGTAGTCGTTTAGGTACTTTCTTCAATGCCGAAAGGGTTCTTGATGGCGATGAATTTTTTCTAAATGTTGATTAACTATTAATTTAAAGAGGTAGCTCAAATTAGAGTTACCTCTCGGGCTTATATTTATGCGCAAACTTCCAGTACCAGAAGATCTTCCATATGATTTGACTTCTACCTACTATCGTCTTTTTATGCAACTCCCTCAGGGTGAATTAAAAGATATCGTGGATTTTGAAGCAGCACTTAATCAAGTGAATGCAAGTGATGTTTATGCCTTACAAGATTATCCAGCTAATAGTCTTTCAGCCTACGCAGGCTGGGCCATTAACTCTGAGTCGACTCAAACTGCAAGTAAACAGCACCCTGTATTAATCAATAGTTTATACTGCTGGGGAGCACAACTGTATCGATCAGTGAACCCATATAAACTGGATCTAAGCGGTAATAATCTACTCAGAATTCCACAATATACAAAATTACCTGAATCTATTGATGCCATTATTCCAGAAGACGATGAGCGTTTAGATATTTCTGATTACGATAATAAAAAAATTATAGCGCCAATATCTGCAATGCAAGGCGTGATCCAACAAGGAAGCATCATTAAACAAGGTGATCTGATCTTAGCTAAAAATGAGAAAATCTCACCAGAAAAGTTGATTGCTCTAAGACGGGCTGGAATTAAAGAACTAACAATTTATAGAGATCCACGAATTCTTGTTGTTAGCATGCATACTTTTGATGATGAGCATACACTTTGTGAAGAAAGCTTGTACGTTAAAGACTTATTAAAAACGTGGGGCTATAACCACGTTGATATAAAACTGCTTAAACCACAGCGTTATGATTCAGCATTTAATAGCCTTAAGAAGCACGGAGATCCAACTTTAGATGATACATTAACTACTAATTGGGAGGATTATAATCAATTTTTTGAAGATCATATTCCTAATTTTGATGTGATGATTCTGTGTTCTCATAAGGACATTGGTGGTTCAGTATTTTCAATCGGTGGACTTGCTGCCTTTGATCCTAGCAGTATGACCTCAAATTTCCAAACACGTTCTATCCCTGCGAATGAAATGAGCATCATTAGGAGTATGCCTAGAACACCTCCTGTGCGTGAAACAGTTCAACTGTACGATGATCAGGGAAACCATAAAGGCTCAAGAGTCATCACCACAGAAGATAAGGCGACGATCATCAATTTACCTGGTGATATGCAAGATATTGCCTTACTCATGCATCTCATGGTGAAGTATGTTTTAAATAAGCATGATCCCGATTTTCTCAACAGAATATTTATTAAAGGTCGTACCAATCAAGAGATTGAAACTGATCAAAATAAAAGAAAATTGTTATGGGGTAAATATCAGTTGCAAGATGATGGTCAATATTCATTAGAAATCATTGAACAGCAGCACGCATATCAGATCGAACCTTTTCTTACTGCAAATTGTATTGTGATCGTCCCCTTTGCAGAGCAGCCGATTCAAGTAAATGATGTTATTTATTTCATGAAGATTAATTAACTATAATTTTAGAAATCAACTCTATGAAATGCATAAAAGCCCTCATCAGAGGGCTTTCACACATATGCCGACATGAATATTGTTATTGGTCATATGTGCTGTGCATCCAGATAAAAAGCACACAATGCAGGCGCTTAAGAGTAGTGAAATCACTGAGCGCCTGCAGTGATAAATTACTTTTTTATGAACAGCTCACATTCAGCTTCACAGCGGCGAACAAGCCCTTTCATAACTTTGCCGCCACCTTTGTTCCATTGTAGGAACTGATCAACAGCACCCACATAGTCTTTTGCATTCAGTTTTTAAGCGAGGTAGATCCTTTAAATTAAGTGAATTAAATTACATTTATGCTTGTCACAGTAGATGATTTCAGAATCAAACTACGCTATAAATTATAACAATGGTTAATTCAACCATCTGTTCTTAATAAGTTATTTATCATTTTTTTGTTTTTATAATTTTTCCACTTGATAAGGTAATTTCATGTCAAAAAATAAAGATCTCCTCGAAGCCATAAATGGATACACACGTGCTTGGAAAGAACTATTCAATAGTTCTAATCCAGCAGATCAGTATGAAGAAATTGGTATTGCAATGCGTTGGGAAGACTCAAAATTCCCTTTTTCAAATGCGGCATTTTTAACTGGTGAAATTAGTGACTCAACGATCCTAAAACAGCGATTAGAAACAGTCGTAGACCGTATGAAAAAGAAAGAAAACGGCGGATTGCTTAATATATGTAATGATCTCATCACGGGTGAAGCAGCAACTTCCTTTGATCAAATACTTAAGGATGTTGGTCTAGCATATGTTATGCCGCTTAATGGGATGGCTGGAGATATTCTGCCTCTTGAACCGAAACCAATTAAAGGGCTAGAAATTAAAAGAGTAACCACAACGTCAGAATTTAATGACTTTTCAGATATGAACTGTTTAGCTTATGGATTTGACATTGCATGGGGGCGTACGGGATTAGGCAATGTATGGATTGATAACGCTTACTCTTTTGTCGGCTATGTTGATAACCAGCCTGTATGTGCTGCATCAACCGCTCAAATCGATAACGTGCTCTACCTTGCTTTGGTTGCAACACTCCCTAACGCTCAACGTAAAGGATATAGTGAAGCAATTGTACGACACGCATTAATTGAAGGTCATAAAGCAACAGGGTTAAAGCGTACATTACTGCATGCCACTCCTGCCGGTGCACCTGTTTATGAACGTATTGGCTATTATAAGTCTGCCAATATAAGTGCCTATCAATTAAACAGCTCAGATGAATAAAGTTGAGCTAAAAAGCCCTCTCCAAAGGGCTTTTTAGCTCAACAAACAAATGTTGTTCTTTATTTAAGCAAATGCTCTTTTACAATATGTTCACTTAATAGTTTAATCACTGCTGAACGTTCATCTAAAGAGGTTTCACTCTTTCTCACATAAATGCTAATAAAAACAGGTGCATGATTTTCTGACCAAACCATAGAAGTTATTCCCCGAATGCCATAGTCACTGGCACCGGTACGATCTGCGATTTTCCATCCTTTAGGTAAAGCTGCTCTCAACATATTGTCTGCAACTTTATTTCCTATCATCCATTCTTTTAATTGTTCTTTCGAGCTTTTAGATAATACATCATCCATTAATAACTTTTTCATACTATCATTCATAGCATTGGGACTCGTTGTATCTCGAATATCACCTTCTGGATTAATAACCAGATCTGGCTCATATCTATCGGATCTCGTAACCTCATCACCAATGGAACGCATAAATGAAGTGAGACCCGCAGGCCCCCCGCCAGCCTCAATAGCAAAGTTCGCAGCCGTATTATCACTATATGCCGTTGTAATTTCACACGCTTGTTTGATCGTCAATTTTTTATTTACATAATCTTTGACAACGGGTGAGTATGTAACAAGATCTTTTTGTCGGATCGTTTTTGAATGATCTAACGTAAGTTTTTTTGCATCAACCTGAGCCAATACATGAGCGCAAGCAAGAGCTTTTACAGTACTGTCTAGCGGAAACCGTTTGTCTCCATTGATAGAAATCCTTTTATTCTCCATATCTAAAATAGATACACCAACCTGCCATCCCTTTTCTGATAGTGATTTAACCTGCTCTTCAAGAGTCGCAGCCATAGTAACTGACAGCGAAGAACCAAACAAAACAACAGCTATGGCAGATTTCAATAAAGATCTCATCTTGTATCCGTATATCATAAAATGAAGTAAATACCGCCAAGTATACCTTTAATTGATTGTTTGGCTTGCTTATACTTTGTGAGCCCAATTATCTTAAAATTCAAAAAACAGAAATGCTCAAAATCACAGATGATAATGAGCATTTATAGTTAAAAAACTTTAGTTATATTTGTATTTTCGAAAAATCCTTGCAATAAAATACCTTTTTAGAAACGATAACCTACACCAACATAGGTGATGAGCGGGTCAATATCGATCTTAGTCGTTGCGTGAATTAACTTATTCCCTGTATTCTTGTTAACGACATTAATTGTTGCCTCGTTATTCAACTTGGCATACGAGACAGAGCCAACACCATACCAAGAATTATTAAAGTCATAAGTAAAACCAACCGAAACAATTGGTGCAATTGTATCATCGGCATCAACTTTAACAGTCATATCAGCACTGGATACTTTCCGATCCAATGCAGCCCCTGCTTTTCCATCTAATACATTCTGAATCATATGTCCAGCCGAGATTAGATCAGATCGAATACCGCCATTTAGCTTAATTTGATTAAAATGGGCATACATTAAACCAGCGCCAATATATGGTCTAAACTTGTCTACCCCACTTTTACCAAATTGATATTGTGCTTCTATTGCTGGTGTCCATGCACGAGCCGTTGCAGCATTAGATTTATTCCCTAAGTTAGTAATAGGAATTGCTTGACCTAATTCAATGCCATCAGGAAACAGGTATTTGACTAAATCTGCCGATGACATAGCTAGTCCACTTAATGGCGCAAATATTTCACCTTTGCCTTTAATATCAACCTTAGGAGGTACTCCACCGATTAGCTGTAAGGACACATTGTCATTTATATAATAATTAAACATAAGGCCCAATGTATCTACGTCATCAACTTCTAGGCCTGCATCTTTTTGCTGCCAGTTTTCTAATCCATTAATTCTTGCGGTGCCCGAAACTTCAGCTAAAACATTCCCATTGCCATCAGTTAGTTGGTTTTGGATATCAGGCTGTGCCAGAAACTCGGTAAGAGTCTCTTTTAAATTCCAGACCTCTCCTCCTAAATCCGTCATAGTTGCATTAGGGTCAACCGAGTTCAAGAAACTATTCGTTGAAATGCTTCCAACTTTGGCTACAGTTCCATTTTTAACATTCGTATTAATATTAAAAGGATTTGCTTTACCCTGAGGCATAACATGCAACCAGCCTGCTGAAACAGAGAACCGCTTGAATTCCTGAGCATAAGTTAGGTGAGTTAAAGTCATTAAAGTCGTTGCTATTGCAATTTTTATTGCTGTTTTTTTCATTTTATTTCATCCTGAAATTCCACATTACCTGATTTAGTAATATGTATTCTGAATATAACCATAAACATATTTTTATCAAATATTAAATTTTACTTCCTGATAAAAGGTGATTAATCACTTAACTATGTGAACCAATTAACAAATAAGCATATCATTATTTATTATTTTTAAAGCTATATATTAGATTAATTTAATTATCTGTATTACAATCAAAAATAATAAGAATCATAAAATTCCAGAATAATGAATAAAAAAATCAGTTCATCAATACCACCATATGAACCAAAACAAACAACACTCTATGCTAAAAATAGAAGATTTAAATAAAATTCCATACTGCCTAAAATCTATAATTATTAATTTAAGAATAAAACAAAATAACCCACATATTACCAAGACATAAAATAAAGTAAAAAACAGGATAAAAATACAATAACATCTTACATCATATCTCACCCCAAAATGCGCACAACAAGATAACACTTTATAATAATTTTCACATTAACACCAAAGCAAAAATAATTTAAAGTTAATAGCAACCCTAAAATTAATTCAAAAAGTTAAAAATATAATACTTTTTAGTTAAAAATACTAAAAAGCATTTAATAAAATAACATTAAACAAAGCAATAATTTTAAAAAACCTAATTTTTTTAATTCAAAGTTTTTCCATTTAGATTAGTTTTTCTATACAAAAAAAGACTATTTAAAATAAATAATTTAACCTAAAAAACGCCAATCACTAAAATTAGCGTTTTATAAATCTAAACTTTTAAGAGTTAAATCAACCAGACCTTCATCTCTAAGTATTGAACTGTGCCTGTGTCATTTCTCCCAAATAGCTGATGGAGATTGCAAATAAATTCTCCGGCTGGCTCGTAGGATCATTCTTTTTGATCCACTCTGCTCCGATGACATTAAACTCATTTAATTTTGACTTCGAGACGGGTGGAAGGAATGTTTCCAAGGGTAATTGAATACTAAAATTTCGAGTACTACCGTTGTTGCTGTTATCACTAAAGGTATAACCAATTAAGTACCAATGATATTTCTGTTCAGACATTTGTTATTCTCAAGTTTAATTATTGAGGTTTTTTTATAGCATAAAAAACCAAGAAATCTATACTAAAACTCATCTCTGTAATAAGTTTTTTTCATATAAATAAAGGACTCACCACAAATTGTGATAATCCTTGGATGCTTAAAGACTGTCACGATATCAAACAGCGATCGAGAATATAGCTTCAACTATATATGAGCATTCAGCAAGCCTTTATCTTTCAAAATTGGCAAGACATGGTCTCTAAAATATGGAAACTCTTGAGTATAATTAAGAAAAGATAAAGTACATCCTGAAAAACCTGTTTCCTGTAACTGTATTAACCCTGCTGCAACTTGTTCAGCAGTACCAACTAATGGAAAACCGCCATGACCAACAGCAATGCGTTGACGCAGTTGTTCTCGTAAATCGGCGGGAAACGATTTACAAAAGGAGAATAAGGTATCTATTAAATTTTGTACTGCATCATGATCAGCATGATTCAGTTGTCGATCCCACTCGGCTTTGGCTTGTTCTTCCGTAGGGCGACAAATTACATGCGCAAAGGTCAGCACCTTGATGTTTCGGCCTAAATGCCCAGCTTCTTTTTTGAGTTCTTGAATCTCAGTCACTGAACGCGCCAAGTCAGATGCAGGTGTAAATAAAAAATCTGAGTTCTTTACCGCAAACTCACGGCCTTCTTTAGAACCTGCGGCATTAAAAATCGGTGGAAATATTTGTGGATTCGGTTTGCCATACGTACCTTGAGTTTGGAAAAATTTCCCATCCCAATTAAACGGCTCAGTGCTTTGCCATGTTTTTTTAATTAACTCGTACCACTCTTGTGCATAACCATATCGCGTTTCATGGTCATCTGGTAATTTTAAACCCATTGCATCATATTCAGGCTTGTTCCAACCCGCGACAATATTTAATCCAACTCGATTGTCACTGACTTGCGCCATAGTCGCGATTTGCTTTGCCACTACAATTGGATGATTCAGCGCCGTATGTAGTGTTGCAAAAATTTGAATATTTTTAGTTTTGGCCAATAAAGCCGATGTCCAGGTCACCGTTTCTAATACTGTTCCATGAAAATCCTTTTTACCACCATGACCAATAAAACGAGCAGTAGATAACATGAAATCAATTCCCGCCTCATCTGCCATTTCTGCCAATTTTAAATTTTGGCTCCAGCTGGCATCCCAGCCATCATCTAAGGTTGAAGGAGTTAGCCCTCCAGAACAATTAGCAGCAAAGATACCGAGTTTAAAATGATCAGATAAATTGAAGTTATGTTGAAGCATGTTGTTTCCTTTTTCATATAAATAGTAAAGGGGTACAAAATTTATTTATCAAGTAAAGTTCGTCGTTATAGAAATCATCACAACTTCCACGATCGTATTGCTTAACCAATTATGTGAAATGTGATTAAAAATTTAAGCAAATAAAGATAGTCTAGCAAATAATATAATGAGTGAATAACTTTTTATATTGTTAACCTTTCTCATCAATACCAGATTTGGCATATTTTCTTGATTGACACCTCTTTAAAATTTAACCTATAAATTAAAATCGTTTTCATGTAATTATAAGATCTAGGGATAACAATGCAAAATCAAAAAGACGTTGACTCTTTGGTTGCACCATTAGAAGCGCTAAATTTTCTGCATCAAGATTATCAATACATCAATAAACAATTCAATGCTCTTCAAGCCTATCACTTTATGACGAGGAATCCACCATTTTGGCTACGCATCGCCTTTAGGATCAGAGATGTCTTAAGCTTAAAACTAGCAGGTGTACAACCTATTCAAGGTTTTGGCTCGCCCAAGGCACAAACTGTTAAAGTGAATGATAAGTTGGATTTTTTTGATGTAATCAAAATCACAGAGACAGAATTATTTTTACAGTCAGCAGATAAACACCTACGTGTATTAGTGGCTTTGCAAATTCATGAGCATGATGACATCAAGAATAAGCTGAGCGTTACAACCAGTGTGGTGACTTATAATTTTTTTGGAAAGGTCTATATGCTGCCTGTTTCTTTGGTTCACGGACTGATTGTCAGGAACTCATTCAGAAATTTAAATTAAGCAGTTGAATGGGCTATCACTAAAAGCGAACATTCAATATCGCTTTTAGTGAACCGACTCGAAGTTTGTAGCTCAGAAAGAACTATATTTTCATGTTAATCCCCAGTTGAAAACCTCGTCCAGGTAAGGGAGCAATATATTTCAACGGTGAATTATGCGGTCTCGCTTCTTCATTGAGTAAATTTGAACCGTTGAGGAACACATCAATATCTGAATTTTTTAATTTTAGATGCTTACTAATCTGCATATCGACCATATTAAATGCTGGCAATGGTACTTCTTCTGACACATTCTTACCCAGATATTTAGGTTGATCATAATAAATACTCGACAAACGTGCTGCCCAATCTCGTCTGCTCCATTCTACGTTGGCACCATAACGATTAGTGGGCATGTTTGGTAGATAATTACCATCATTAAATAAACTGGTCCGACTTGGATTTAGATTCTTATTTTTCACCAAATCAGCAAATGCACCCACTGTAAAAACACCCCATTGCTGAGTATTGATTTTTTGCTTGAGATCAACTTCAAAGCCTGTAATTTCAGTATCGGTTTGGGTCCAGTATTTGAGAGGGAGTCGATTGGCCGTCTGCATGCCAGAGTGCGTGAGATAGAGATAGTTCTCATATTTCATCTTATATACCGTCGCTTCCAGATTAAAATCTTTATAGCTAAATAAGCCCGTAAGCTCGGTATTTTTAGATTTTTCTGGTTCTAGTTTTTGATTGCCTTGCTCATTGATCATAATGGAATAATGATTACCGCTGGCATAAAGCTCATTAAGCTCTGGTGCACGCTCAGACACCGAATATCTGAGTTTCGCTCCAAAATAGTCATTGATTTTAAGATAGGAACCAAAACTATAACTTTCCAAATCAAAACGGGTGTCTTGTAGCTTGGTATTGGCTGAATTACGTGCAACCTTAAAATCACTATCTTTGATTGAATGATCAACACTTTCTTGGCGATAACCTGCATCAAAAGAGAGTCGTTCCAAATCAATCTTCTCTTGAATAAAGATGGCTTGGGTCTTGGTATTGACATTGGGAAGATAACGTAGCTTGCCCTGTCCTTCGACGCTTCGGTTGCTCTGACTCACACCTAGTAAACCATTCACATAGCGACTAGGTTGATGTCTCAATACAATCTCGGCTTGTTTGGTATCAAAGCGGTAATCATTTGCAAGCTGCGTACCGAGATATTCCCCCGAACGATTGATCACCTGATTCGCTTTGATATCGATCCCCTTTAGAAATGGGAGATCAAAATTAAACTGGCTATCTAGGCTATATTTTCTTTGATCAGTTTTCACAGCAACGGGCATACCATCCTCATAAGAAGATTGAAATGACTTATTTTCTAAAGAAAAACCAGGTACACCATAGGCATTCTTTTTCGAATCGGCACTCAAGCCAATATAGCCATTTTCCAAGAAATAGGTACTGCCAATCGCATAATGCTGATTTTCTAAATAACTATTCCCTAATTTACGATGGTAATTGGGGGTCACATCTTGATTAATCTTGTTTTCTTTAAATTTAGGTGTATCAGGCTTATATTCAGGATTGACTGGATTGGTATAAGTCTTACCACTCCAAACAGATGTCGGTTTATCGGTATAAAATGAAAACTGGCCATCCGCCCAATCTGGATTTTCAGTCATAAATTGGTCGATATATTTTTGCGATGCGGTGTTATAGATTTGCTGTATACGTGCATCCTTTTGGCACGCATCTGCCAAGGCTGAACTTACCCCACCCGTTGCAGGAAAAATTCCACTATTACATTGTTCAGCTTTGCTATTCCCCGGAATTTTATACGACGAAATGTCCTGTTTAGAAAATAAGAAGTTGGTTGAAAAATTACTTTGGTTATTTAAATTCAGCTTAAAGCCATGGGCATCTGTATTATTCCACCCTTTTCTCACTGCCAGTTCAAGATTGCTATTTTTGTCTGGCATATCTTTACTGATCAAACCGGTCTCGACATTGACACTTCCTCCGATCGCATTGCCGCCGTATCGAACACTATCTGATGATTTATTAATGTGAATGGCTTGGCTGAACAATGGGTCAAACGGGATACTGATATTGCCACTCATGGCATTCATGCCATAAATCGACTGCCCGTCTTCAAGAATCTGTACACGATTCCCGCTTAAACTTCGAATAACAGGTGCGCCTGCGTTGGGGCCAAAAGCACTACTTTGTACGCCTGACACCTGCTTAAGTGTATCCCCTAAAGTTTGATGTTGTGAATTGTGATTCTCTACAACGGTATTGTTCCCGATTGAAAGATCTGTTTCTGCTTTTAAACTAATCTTTGGCAAAATTACAGGACTATCCTGCTCATTTGCAGAGGCTTGATAATGAATAAATAAAATGGCGATTGCTAAGACTTTGTGACGCACGTTGAACTCCTTAATTACAATTGTTATGTTATAACATAACAATTAAGTGTTCAAACAAAACCTAAGCTCCATTTTTTCTGCTAAATATGGAATGTATGCAAAAACTTGATAGAGAAAAGCCCAGATGACTCAAAAAAATCTGAGCAATCTGGGCTTTTCTCTCTTAGTGACTAAAGTAGTTTAACGGCAGTTTTAGATAGCGAATGCCATTCGATTCCGGTTCTGGGAAGCGCCCTGCATCCATGTTAATTTGAATTGCAGGCAGAATAAGCTTGGGCATCGACAATGTCGCATCACGGCTTTGACGCATCTGTACAAAGTCTTGTTTAAGGGTTTTCATATTGATATGAATATTATGCTGCTTTTGCGTGCTAATACTGGTTTCATACACATATTTATCTCGACCTTCAGGCTTATAGTCATGACATAAGAAAACACGTGTTTGATCAGGAAGTTGATAAAGCTTTTGTACAGAATCAAATAACTGATCAGCACTTCCTTTGGGAAAGTCACAGCGCGCCGTTCCATAATCTGGCATGAATAAAGTATCGCCAACGAAAATAGCATCACCAATGATATAACTTAAGCATGCAGGAGTATGTCCCGGCGTTGGTATGTTATATGCACCTAAGTTTCCGATACTGAAGTGCTCATTGTCCTTGAATAAATAATCAAACACTTGATGCGTATTAAAATATTTAAGATCAAAATGATAAATTGCACTAAAGGTATCCTGAACAATCGCAATTTTCTCACTCATGGCAATCTTGCCACCGAGCTTTGATTTTAGATATTGGGATGCGGTTAAATGATCTGCATGAACATGCGTTTCCAGTATCCATTCAACTGTGAACGCTTGAGATTGAATGTAGGTAATAATCTGATCTGCATGTTGTGTGGAAGTCGAAGCCGAGGCAGCATCATAATCCAAAACACTGTCAATAATTGCACAATACTTTGTTTCAGGATCATGCACAACATAACTAAATGTATTGCTCTGTTCATCAAAAAAGGCTTTAACTATTGGATGTTGCATCGCATTTCTCCAGTTGTTTCGACCATAAACGATGGATTAACATCCCGATCAACATTGCGCTAATAAAATACCACACTTCAGAATATCCAAGTCCAATCAGAGTCATCGCGGGTGCTGGACAAATGCCTGAAATCCCCCAACCGATCCCAAACAAGATAGCGCCAATAATCAATTTCTTATCAATTTGATGATTGCTAGGGAATGAAATGGTTTCACCAGATAATGTTTTGGGATTGCGTAAGGCTCTTTGAAATGGAATGAATGCAACTGCAATTGCACCAATCATCACAAACATCAAGCTAATATCCCATGCACCAAAAATATCTAGAAAACTTAATACTTTCTCAGGATTTGACATGCCTGAAATCAATAGACCCAATGCAAATATACTGCCAAAAATAAATGCAAATAGATTTTTCATTATGCGGCCCCCAGAATATGACGTACTAGATACACCGTAACAAATCCAGCAAACATAAATGTGATTGTGGCAACCATCGAACGTGGAGATAATCGGCTAATCCCACAAATGCCATGCCCACTGGTACAACCTGAGCCTAAGCGAGTCCCAAAACCCACCAACAGCCCAGCAATAATCAAAGCTAAGGGAGACGACTGCATAATAATTTCAGGTTGCACAAACATTTGGTAAATAAATGGTGTAATGATTAAACCCAGTAAGAACCAAAACGCAGAACCTCTGAATAAAGTTGTAGGTTGTAAGAGCTGTGCTAGTAGGCCACTGATCCCAGCAATACGACCATTGACGTATAAATAGCCAACAGCAGCTAATCCAATCAACGCACCACCAATTAAAGCTAACAGAATACTTGTCATCATCCACCCACCAATCAATATATACATTTATAATATATTATTTTAAATAATATTGAAATTAATCTATTCAATATCCGCGTTTGAATCGTAATTTTTGCAAAAAATGACACATATTGGTCAATATTTTCTAAAATCAAGTAATTTAATTTGAGTATTGGGCATAAAACATAATGCAAACAAGCACTGTATTTCTTGAAAAGATTGACTATTCGAACTCAGAAAGTACTCTTTCTGCAAACCAAACAGGAAATACTGTCACGATAGGATTGATTTTTAGTCGATCAGCCTGTTCAATTTCTGCTAAAAAAGCTGCTTTTTCACCATTTGAAGAATTGTCAAATATAAAAGCTCTATCACTCGCTTCAATGGCTTGCATAAGTAAGTTCATGCTGCGGTAATAACGATCACGAATTTTCGGTTCTGGTACAGCATGTCCACCGGTACTCACCCGATACTGTACCCGTGCAATATTGATTTCAGGATCAATCGTTGAAACATAATACAGATAAGTTTTAAACCCTTGCTCCTGAGCCATTCTCAGAAATTCAACTTTACTGATATGCGACATAACAGTTTCAAAGGTAAAACTAATTTTTAACCTTAGAAATTCTAAACGAATAAAGTCGATAATTCGTGCAGCGAGATATGAATCAATATCCTGAATAGCAAAAACAATATGATGCTCACCTAGCAATTCAGGTTCTTGGCTTAATAAATCACAGATTTTTTGATTCAGTTTCTTCTTTTTGGTTTTTAAAAAAGCAATCAGCTTTAGTGCATCTAGAGACTCGTTATAAATCTTTAAGTCCAAGCTATGAGTCTGATTTAAGTTTTTTTCGAGTTCATCTGCATTTAGATATGCCCCAATATGGCGGGGCAATAAATATTCCTTAATCGTACTTTTACCAGAACCATTTGGGCCGGCAAACATGCGAATTCTAGGCGTAGACTGTTGCATTAACTTATACAACAGCCTTCTTTTTTTTACGTTTCAACAGAGTACGAGATGGATAAATAACGGTATAAGCGCCTGATATATCCTTGATCACTTCGGTTTCACCAGTTGAATGCTGCTTTAACAGTTGATGACCTTTGGCATAGACCACAGTAGAAGATTCACTTGCCTCTTCAAACGCATTACGGAATGCTTCTACAGCAAGCTTAGGAAGAAGGTTTTCCTCTTGCCTACTCATTTTCATGATTGTAAAAGCTGTCATTAAAGACTCCTCCGCCTGATTGCGCTTATACCTATACTAGCATAAATGTTAGTTTTGTCTATTTTTACAGCAACCAGTTTAACGAACGAGATCTTCAATACCAATCAACTTTGGTAATTTCTCAATCACCTTGTTTAACTCAGCGTTTGCAGGTGAAATACAGCCCGTATAGTGGCTTAACTTAGTGACTGTACCATCTGGACGTTTCCAAGCAAAATAAGCACTTTGCTGATCACTGGCAGTTTCAGCACAGCCGGTCGTTTTTACATTTGCACCTGTTGCCGGGCGATAGGTTTTTAACTCTTGTTGCAGCTTGTTATAAACAGAAGGATCAACGGTTAAGTCCTGGGTACCTGTTACTTTGGTATATTGTTTGCCATCAAAATGAACAGCCCCTTCAGGTGTAATTTCAACAGAATAAATTGGGCATGTACCGAAACAAGGACTAGTCGAATAACGAATGCTTTCTTGTACAGTATCCTGAGGTTGTTGAGGTGTCGTTGCGCAACCAACTAAAGAAAAAGTGAAAAGGCCCGCAAGTAATAATTTTTTCATCGGTTGATCCGTTATAAAGTATGTTATTCAAATTTAACAAATAGTAGAAATTTTGTCATTTAGATTGATGTAAAAAAAATGGAAAAATCACTTAAATTTACTTAGGCTATTTTGAATTAAACAAAAAATAAGAGCCACTCTTAGGCTAATTAAGCATGGTTTTGAGATTGAAGAATTAATCGTGCCAGCTCTAAATCATCAGCATAGGTAATTTTGATATTATCAGAACGACCTTGTACCACCTGTACAGGTTCATCCACATGTTCTAAGGCACTCGCTTCATCTGTTATCGTAATATCATGGGTTAAAGCTTTTTCAATCGCATTTTTTAGTACACCGAGTCTCGCCATTTGTGGCGTTTGTGCTTGCCATAATAATTCACGGCTTACAGTTTTTTTGATCTGGTTTTCACTGACCACCTGCTTTAAGGTATCGCGAACTGGAATAGCCAAAATTGCACTTTGATTTGAAGCTTCTGCTGTCTGAACCAACCGAGTAAGACATTCTTTCGTCACACATGGTCGCGCAGCGTCATGGACCAATACCCAATCCTCTTCATGGGCAATTTCAGATAAATAGATCAAGGCATTTAAAACAGAATGTACGCGCTCGGCACCACCTAAACAAAAATGCAGTTTATCTAGATGCTGAAAAGACAGGGTTTTTGCAAAATTATCTTGTACACCAATGGCAAGTACGCAACCTGCTAAATCTAGCGAATTCAGTCGATTGACGGTGTGCTCAAGTACTGTATGATCTTGAATATACTGATATTGTTTCAATTCAGTTTGTGAAAAACGACTGCCCGAACCTGCTGCTGGTACAACCGCCCACAGCCTAGTCTGGGTTTTCATTAGTTGCAGTGTCTTCTTTTGCGTTTGGATCAATATAAATTGGTTTGTAGTGGGTACTAATGGTACTCATTTGCACAAACGTCTCATTAGGTTTGATTAAACCCAAATCTAAACGTGCATGTTCTTCAATGGCTTCGCTACCATTTTTTAAATCAAAAACTTCTGCGGCTAAAATACGATTCCGCTCTTTTAGTTCAGTATTAATTTCTGCTTGTTGCTTAATTTGCTGAGTCAAAGCTTGATGAGGGAAATATCCCCCCTCACCTAGCCAAAATTGATACTGTAAGCTTGCCACCAAAGCGATGACAAGCACTAGAATCAATTTACTCGAGGTCGATCGAAACATCTCTATCATGAAAAATTCCTTACATCCTTCTAAGAGGAAGATCACTTGCAAATTCTATAGGATTATGAATTTGCAAAGTTTCTCTCTTTTGTAAAGAAAGATGATCAGACGTATTCAACATAGAGAAATTGACCTTATTTTAGACCTTTGAATTCAGCTTTACCGCGGTAAGCTGCTTTCGTTAATTCTTCGATACGAAGCAATTGGTTATATTTCGCTACGCGGTCAGAACGGCAAAGTGAACCCGTCTTGATTTGACCCGCTGCTGTACCTACTGCCAAGTCTGCAATAGTTGAATCTTCAGTTTCACCAGAACGGTGTGAGATTACAGTGCTATAACCATTTGCTTTCGCAAGATAGATTGCATCTAGCGTTTCAGTCAACGTACCAATCTGATTATATTTGATCAGAATCGAGTTACCCACTTTCTCATTAATACCACGTTGTAAAATCTTAGGATTGGTTACGAATAAATCGTCGCCAACCAATTGGATTTTGTCACCGAGGATTGAGGTTAAGTAGCTCCAACCTTCCCAGTCAGACTCATCCAAACCATCTTCAATCGAAATGATTGGGTATTGGTTTACAAGACCAGCTAAGTAGTCAGAGAACTGGTTGCTTGTGAATGCTTTATTACCTTCACCTGCAAGCACATATTGACCATTTTTGTAGAATTCTGAAGATGCGCAGTCAAGTGCCAGCATAATATCAGAACCAGCTTTGTAACCCGTTTGGCCAATCGCTTCAAGAATAACAGTGATTGCTTCTTCATTTGAGCGCAAGTTTGGTGCAAAACCACCTTCATCACCCACAGCAGTGTTTAAACCTTTTTTGTTTAAAACTGATTTTAACGAATGGAAGATTTCAGCACCTGCGCGTAATGCTTCAGCAAAAGAAGTAAAGCCTACAGGCTCAATCATGAACTCTTGAATATCAACATTATTGTCTGCATGCGAACCACCATTGATGATGTTCATCATTGGTACAGGCATGGTCAAAGTCGTTTGACCGCGAAGATCAGCGATATATTGGAAAAGAGGAATTTTCTTTTCATCTGCGGCAGCGCGAGCAGCAGCCAATGAAACGGCTAAAGTTGCGTTAGCACCTAATTTTTCTTTATTTTCAGTACCATCAAGTGCAATCATCGTATTATCGATGTCTTTTTGTTCGAATACTGATTTGCCCACTAAAGCATCACGGATAATCGTATTTACGTTATTAACCGCAGTTTTAACACCTTTGCCCAAATAACGTGCTTTATCGCCATCACGAAGTTCTAAAGCTTCACGAGAACCAGTTGAAGCACCAGATGGTGCACATGCACGACCAACAACCCCAGATTCTAAAATAACGTCTGCTTCGATGGTTGGGTTACCACGAGAGTCCAAAATTTCACGTGCGCGGATGTCAACGATTTGGCTCATGAACAATTCCTCTGTTGAATGAAAAACAAAATGCAAGTTACTGCATCAATGGGTGTCTAACTTCTTGAATCCTTTAACTAAAGTATCCAATTCTTTTAATTGTGCCAAGAATGGCTCAAGCTGAGATAAACGCAATGCACATGGTCCATCACATTTTGCAATTTCTGGTTCTGGATGTGCTTCCAAGAATAACCCAGCTAAACCTGTCGCCATACCTGCACGCGCTAAAGTCGTGATTTGAGCACGACGACCACCTGCAGAATCTGCACGCCCACCTGGGGTTTGCAATGCATGAGTGACATCAAAGAATACTGGCACATTCATTTCTTTCATGATATCAAAGCCAAGCATATCAACAACCAAGTTGTTATAGCCGAATGCTGAACCACGTTCACAAAGAATGAGTTTGTCATTCCCAGCTTCCAAACACTTATGCAAAATATGACGCATTTCATGTGGCGCTAAAAACTGTGCTTTTTTGATATTGATAATGGCTTGAGTTTTTGCCATTGCTTCAACAAGATCAGTCTGACGACTTAAGAAGGCAGGAAGTTGGATAATGTCGGCAACTTCAGCAACAGGCGCTGCTTGGTAAGGCTCATGAACGTCTGTGATAATCGGCACATTAAAATGCTTTTTAATCTCAGCAAGCCACTCAATTCCCTTTTCAAGACCTGGGCCACGGTAAGAGTTTAGGCTTGAGCGGTTTGCTTTATCAAAGCTCGCCTTAAATACATAAGGAATATCCAAGCGCTTGCAAATATCAACATAAGTTTCAGCAATTTCAAATGCCAAATCTTTTGACTCTAATACGTTCATTCCGCCAAATAATACAAATGGCAAATGATTTGCCATTTGTATATCGCCTAAACGTACAACTTCTTGTGGTTTTAATTGTGACATTTAAACTTTCCCAGTTTATTTAAAACTCATTACTTACTTTTGGTGCTGATTTTTAGCAGCCCCGATAAAACTAGCAAATAATGGGTGTCCATCGCGTGGTGAACTTGTAAATTCTGGGTGGAATTGTACAGCAATAAACCAAGGATGTTCAGGAATTTCTACAGTTTCAACTAAATGTTGTACTGACGAATAGCCTGAAATTTTCATACCTGCTTGTTCAAGTGCTGGAATAAAACGATCATTCATTTCATAGCGATGACGATGACGCTCAGTAATTTCGGCTTTACCATAAACCTCACGCGTCTTCGTGCCTTCAACCAATTCAGATTTTTGTGCACCTAAACGCATGGTTCCGCCCAGATCGGACTCAAGGCTACGCTGTTGTAATTCACCACGCTCATCTAACCATTCAGTGATTAAACCAATCAATGGATATTTGGTTGAGCGGTTAAATTCTGTTGAGCTTGCTTCAGGCATTGCTGCAACATTACGTGCATACTCAATCACAGCGAGTTGCATACCTAAACAAATACCAAGGAATGGGATCTTGTTTTCACGGGCATATTGAATAGCTTTCATTTTGCCTTCAGTACCACGCTCACCAAACCCGCCTGGAACCAAGATCGCATCAGCAGTACTTAAAATGCTAATGTCTTGCTGCTCAAGCTCTTCAGCATTGACATAATCAATCTGAACTTTGACACGGTTTTGAATACCAGCATGTAAAAGTGCTTCATTCACAGATTTATAAGCATCTGGAAGTTCAACATATTTACCCACCATCGCAACACGAACTGTGTATTCAGGGTTCAATAATGCTTCAACTACATTATCCCAATCTTCAAGATTTGCTTCTGGAAGATCATTGAAACCAAAACGTTCACAGATCAAGTCATCAACATTCTGTTCGTAGAATGTACGTGGAATTTGATAAATTGTTTTTGCATCTTTACATACTACAACAGCACGTGCTTCCACGTTTGTGAATAATGCAATCTTACGTTTCGTATCAACATCGACATCATATTCAGTACGGCAGATCAAGATATCTGGCTGAATCCCGATTGAAAGAAGCTCTTTCACTGAGTGTTGAGTTGGCTTGGTTTTGAGCTCAGCTGCCGATTTGATATATGGCAATAAAGTCAAATGCATAAGCATAGTACGTTTATGACCAAGTTCCACCATCAATTGACGTACTGATTCCATAAATGGAAGTGATTCGATATCACCAACCGTACCACCAATCTCAACGATTGCAACGTCGTAGCCTTCACCTGCGCGAAGTACGCGTTCTTTAATGTTGTCTGTAATATGTGGAATAACTTGAACCGTACCACCTAAGTAATCACCACGACGTTCTTTATTTAAAACATCCTGATATACGCGACCACTGGTAAAGTTATTCAGTTTGGTCATTTTCGCACGACGTAAGAAACGTTCGTAATATCCCAAATCTAAGTCAGTTTCAGCACCATCCTCTGTGACGAAAACTTCACCGTGCTGAAATGGGCTCATGGTACCTGGATCGACATTAATGTATGGATCCATTTTTACCATAGTGACTTTTAAGCCACGAGCTTCCAAAAGTGCAGCAACAGAAGCAGCAGAAATACCTTTACCTAGTGATGAAACCACACCACCAGTGACAAAAATAAAATGGGTCATTGAGTTTCTCGTACAATCGAGCCGAAATCGGCCTACAATGTTGGGCAATTTTACTGTACTCTGCCCCTATAAAGCAAAGTCAAACCGCATCAATTCAAAGAACTATAAACAACTGCTTATTCTATCAGCATTTTCGATAAAAATTTACGGGTTTTGTGGATTTTTCATACAGATATTCAGTCGAGTGATTCAAATGCATGAAAAAGTATGGCAAAAATCTACTTTTCCCGCTTACAACGTCTCAACCTCTATCTGCTAATTTGCAAGCTTTTATAAAATATAAACAAACACAACATTACACAGTGATTTCTTCACCTTGATTTGCTGTTATAATTGTTGCGTCCTTATTTAATATGTTGTTTTAGCAATGGCGAATAAAAAACTTTTAATTTGTGCAGCACTTGCGACTGGTCTTTTATTAACTGCTTGTGTCAAAAAAGAAGAACCTAAAAACGAAGAGCAGCAAGAACAGGCAGCAACCGAGAGCCAAACTCAGCCTGAACCTGCAAAAATCCAAGAGTTTGAATCTTTAGAAAGTGTTGATAAACACGAAGCTCCAGCACCTGTTGTTGAAACAACGCGTGAACAAACTCCAAATACTACCACTGAAGTTCGTCGTGAAACTCGTCCAGCTCAAACAGAAAATCCAACTGCGACTGAGACTCCACGCACTGAAGAACCAAAACCAGCTAAAACAGAGCAGCCAAAAACTGAACAAACTGTAAAAGCTGAGCAAAAACCTGCGAAGACTGAACAAGTAAAAGCACCAAAATCTTCAGCACCAGCTCAAAGTGAAGATGATGCTGTCGCTGCTGCAATTGCTGCTGCAACCCCTGCGTTAAACAATTAATCTTTTAATTGCAAAAAAGGCCAGTTCATTTCGACTGGCTTTTTTTATCTTGATCAATTTAGTAATTCTTAAAAAAATCAGCCATCAAGCGTGAAGCCCAAGACTTCACACTGAAACTTTCATAAAAACCGCAATGACTTCCCTTTTTCGTCGTCACAACCGCAATATTTTCCATTTGCTGAATTGCACCTTTATAAGGTTCCAAGTTTTTGATTGAACAGACAGGATCATCTTCAGCATTCAAAATCATCAAGGGAACTTTAATATTCTCGAAGACATAAATTGGATTAATTGCCTGACAATAACTTTGATAATCCTGAAACCCAGCCATTTCAAAATATTCTTTTTCAAAGTCTTCCAAGCTTGTTGTTGCCAACACCTTATTTACCGAAGCGACCTGCTGCCAAGTTTTTTGATAAGGGTAAATGAAATATTTAAATAACTTTTTGGTCATCATTTTACTATAAAAAGGATGTACATTTTTAAAACCTATTTCGGTGTTATAGCCTGGGCACATTGCAAACGCAGCTTTAAATGGTGTATCCGATCCTTGCTCACCTAAATAGCGTACCAAGAGCCCCGTTCCCGCAGAAGAGCCAACGGCATATAAGTTTGATGATGGAAACAAATCTTGGATATGAGCCAGTTGCTCTTTGAGGTCACTGGTCGAACCAAACAGTGAAATCTGCGGTACGGGCATTGGTAAACCCGCATGACCACGGCGCAAACATAGTGCGATTCGCCAACCAGTATATTCATGTAAGTCTTTAACCAATTCGCGCATACTCTCGGGAGTGCCCGTAATGGTATGCATAATCACAACGGTGGGCGTGTCTGCTGGTAGATCATAACCATACCAAGCAATGGCAGTGATACCACCATCCTGCATTTTAAGTTGCTCAATACGATCATATTCAAGTTTAACCGTTTTCTTCCGAATCACATCGAAATAAAGGAGATGTACATGTGTATTACTGAGCCATGGGGTCGGGCGATATTTCTGCTTTAACTGCGGCAACTTTTCTAAAACATCTTTAATTTTCCCTTTCGGGTCATAATAGATTTTAGGCTGCTCTGCACCAAGTACCGAATCAAATAGTTCTGAACCTAAGACTCTAATTTTATTTAAAGTAGATAAACTCATATTCAACCGCCACCTCTAAGGATGAGTAAATGTTTGTCGCACTAAAGCTGCGATTTGTTGCCCCCAAATGGCATAGATTTCTTTGCCTGGATGAAAACCATCACTTGCCATTGGCAAATCCAATGCCTGAAAAGTTTCAAGATCATATTGAATAAATTGAAACTGTGGCTGTGGTGCCAACCACTGTTGTAATGCCTGATTCATCTGTTGTGCATATCGCCCAAACAACCAAGCCAATGGATTAGGCAACGCTGGAAAATGCTGCATCGGCGGCACACCCGATACAATGATGAGTTTAGGTTGAAATTGGCTCTGTATATAGGTGAATACCTGTTTTTGTTGTTTAATCCACGATTTAACAGAGGTCAGTTTAGTCACATCATTGACACCAATTGAAGTGATTACAACATCATAGCACTGCTGTTCTAACTGTTGCACTGCCTGAAAAACCTGCTGTGTGGTATCACCTGTTTTAGCGTGTAGTTTCCATTGCAACAAATAGTCTTGCTGCAACTGGGAAATAATCGCTCCAGATAAAGCATCTTGCTGCGATTCAACGCCAACCCCAGCCGCCGCTGAATCGCCAAGGATAAGTAATGAAAGTGGTTTACCATTGCCAACAGAACCCTCCCGATCACCACTGGCTTCTAAAAGACGAGGTGTATTCTTCCGAACTTTCATACCTTGTATAAGAAGTATAGGAAGTAATGCAAAAGTTGAAAGCTTTAACCACATTACAAGAGTCTCAATATTACTTAGGCTATTTTAGCGAGATTAGCTTGGCTGATATTTTGCAAATCTCGCACCCATTTTCTCAGCCAACGCAGCTAAACCACTCATTGGGCGAATCATCACTTCAAAATCAATGATTTTCCCTTGTTGGTTAAATCGAACCATATCAATGCCTTTGAGCGATTTTCCGCTAACATCGGCACTAAACTCCAACACCACATTTTCCCCATCCTCAGTATAGAATTCGCGGTGATAGGTGAAATTTTCAAAAACCTGAATGACATTGGTCAAAATAAAGAAAACCACATGCTTTCCTTCATAAGGCTTATAAGCAACGGGAGAACGGAATACGACATCTTCAGCCAACAAATCATTTAAATTCGATAAGTCACCTGTTTTAATCATGTGATGCCAGTTTTCCAAAGCCTGTTTTGTTGTTTCGAGTGTCATTGTTATTTTTCCTTGTGATTTAATGGATCGGTTTATGAGCACCCCCTCCTGAAAGAGAATGCTCATCAAGATTTTATAATATGGCTGCTAACTCAGCACCTTGGCGAATTGCCCGTTTGGCATCTAATTCACCCGCTTCTTTCGCACCGCCAATCAGATGAACATTTTTACCGTCTGCTTTCAGTTGGTCGAACATTGCGGTATACGATTCTTGACCGGCACAAATCACCACATTATCGACCTCAAGCACTCGACTTTGACCATCAACGGTAATATGCAAGCCTTGGTCATCCACCTTGTCGTAACTGGCACCTGCAATCATTTTTACATCACGATGCTTTAAGCCAGTACGGTGAATCCAACCAGTTGTTTTACCTAAACCAGCACCTACCGCAGCAGTCTTACGCTGTAATAAATAAATTTCTCGTTCTGACTTTTCCAACGTTGCTGGTTTTAAGCCACCGACATGCTCATAGGCTGTATCAATCCCCCATTCAGCATAGAATTTTTGAGGATTTAAACTACCACTGTCACCTTCATGCGTTAAATATTCTGCGGTATCAAAGCCAATACCACCTGCACCAATAATGGCAACACGTTTACCAACAGGTACACGTTCTTTCAATACTTGGATATAGCTCAACACTTTTGGATGATCAATGCCGTCAATATGGAGTTGACGTGGTGTTACCCCAGTTGCAACCACAATCTCGTCATAGTTTGCCCGACTCAGCTCTTCATAAGTCGCAGTATGGTTAAGTACTAATTCAATATTGGGCTGTAATTCAATTTGACGTTTAAAGTAGCGTAAGGTCTCGTAGAACTCTTCTTTGCCTGGAATGGTCTTCGCAATATTGAATTGACCGCCAATTTGATTGCTTGCATCGAAGACTTTGACTTTATGCCCACGGCTTGCAGCGTATACTGCAAAACTTAAACCCGCAGGGCCAGCACCAATCACTGCAATATTTTTTATCGCATTGGTTTCTTTAAAAATAAGCTCTGTTTCATAGCAAGCACGCGGATTCACTAAGCAGGTTGCAATTTTCATTGAGAAAATATGATCTAAACAGGCTTGGTTACAACCAATACAGGTATTAATTTCATCACTGCGACCTTCACTTGCTTTTAATACAAACTCAGGATCAGCTAGCATTGGACGTGCCATAGACACCATATCAGCCTGCCCAGAAGCCAATACATGCTCTGCCATTTCAGGGGTATTAATACGGTTCGAGGTAATTAATGGAACTGAAACTTCGCCTTTTAGCTTCTCCGTCACCCAAGTAAATGCCGCACGAGGTACTTTGGTCGCAATCGTTGGAATACGCGCTTCATGCCAACCAATCCCTGTATTGATAATGGTTGCACCAGCTTTTTCTATTTCTTTAGCCAACTGAATGACTTCTTCTAAACTTGAACCACCCTCAACCAAATCCAGCATTGATAGGCGATAAATAATGATGAAGTTTTCACCCACTAAATCACGGGTACGCTTTACGATTTCAATCGGAAAGCGAATACGATTTTCATAGCTACCACCCCACTCATCATCACGATGATTGGTACGTGCCGCAATAAACTCATTGATCAGATAGCCTTCCGACCCCATGATTTCGACACCATCATAACCTGCGTATTGTGCCAGCTTGGCGCAGTTAGCAAAGTCATCAATTGTTTGCTGTACTTCAACTGAACTTAATGCTTTAGGCTTAATTGGATTAATCGGTGCTTGAATCGCAGAAGGTGCAACAATCTCAGGCTGATAAGAATAACGACCTGTATGTAAAATCTGCATCGCGATTTTACCACCCGCATCATGTACCGCTTGGGTGATCACCTTATGTTTTTCTGCTTCTGCAATGCTGTCTAGCTTCGATGCATGAGCAAAGGTAAGACCTGCATCATTGGGAGAAATACCACCCGTGACAATTAATCCTACATCCCCTTTGGCACGCTCAGCATAAAATGCAGCCATACGCTCATAACCTTGTGGTGCTTCTTCCAAGCCAACATGCATAGACCCCATAAGCACACGGTTTTTTAAAGTGGTAAAGCCTAAATCAAGTGGCTTTAATAAATGTGGATAAGCTGACATGTTTTCTCCTTTGGCTCGCACACTGCTAGCTAATGCAACTTGTTGCATAAAGTTATAAACAAGATTTGATTTTTATGCAACATATTGCATAATTCTGATGAGTCATTTTTTATTATGGAACATCATGTCACTCGCCCATGTTTTATTGACCAGCTTACTCGAAAAACCAAGTACAGGTTTCGAATTGGCTCGTCGCTTTGACCGTTCAATGGGCTTCTTTTGGAATGCGACTCATCAGCAAATCTATCGAGAACTCAATGGAATGCTGAAAAAAGGATGGATTTCTACATTAGAAGAACAAGCTGCGAATAGCCGAAAAAAAACTTACCAAGTCGAGCAACTTGGAAGAATAGAACTCGCTGCATGGATTGAACAACAAAGCGAACCCGCGCAATTACGCGATGACCTTATGGTGAGGTTAAGAGCGGAAGCTCAACTTGACGGTAATATCATTCTGCCGGAATTGGAACGTCATTTATCGATACATAAGGAAAAATTAAGCCTTTATCAAGCCATCCATGATAAAGATTTTAAAAATAGTGAACCAACCAACCGTGTCTTATTCATTCATAAAATGATTCTCGAACTTGGTATCATTACAGAAAGTGAATGGATAAAATGGTTGGAACAAATGATTCCTCAGCTGAGAAAGTTTGAGGAAACGGACAAGATTGGAGAAAAATAATGCCATTTTATACCATGCCGGATCAGGAAAAATTATTTGTACGACGTGTCGGCGAAGGTGAACCTGTCTTGGTTTTATCGGGGTTGGGAATGCAAAGCTGGCAATGGCTCCCGTTCTTGTTTGCCAATCGTAAACAATATGAATTTATTATCCCTGATTGGCGTGGTTTCGGTGGTTCAAAAAATTGTGCCATCCCGGACTTGGATGCCATTTCAAGCCACTGGAATGATGTAGATGCACTGATCAAACAATTAAAGCTGGACCAATTTATTTTGATGGGTTATTCCATGGGCGCAACGACGGCAATGCATGGCATGAAACATGGCGGTTTAGCAGAAAAACTTAAGGCCTACTTGCATATTGATCAAACCCCTAAAATTGCGGTCGATGAATCTTGGCAATATGGTTTATTTGGTACCAAAAACTCTCAATTTAAAAAGCTGCTACTTGAGATTCAAACCTTATTGCTCAACTATAAACATGCCCAAAAGCTTGAAGATTTACCGAATGATATTCGCTACAATCTTGTAAGCTTATGGGGGGCATTCATTGAACTTCAAGGAAGTAATAATTATAGCCCCAAGATCTTTAAGCTTGCACTAAACCGCCCATTTTTACAGAAATATTTACTACCAATTCAACGCCTTGACTACTTACTTTGGTATGTCGAAAATTATTTAAATCATGATGAAGACTATCGTGAGGCTATCAGCCAGCTGAATTGCCCAACCACTTTCTTTATTGGTCGCGAATCTACACTCTACCCAGAAACTGGACAAACCCTGATTGCCGAAAGCTTAGCGAATGCCACTGCAATTTATTTTGAGCGCTCTGGGCATACACCACTGATTACCGAACCTAGAAAATTTAGCCAGGAAATTGGACACTTCCTTTGTGCTCAAGCAACACACGCGGCTTAATTGCGCATAAATAAAAAAGCCAATCAATTCAGATTGGCTTTTTTATTTACAACTTATTTCTTCAATCTCATTTTTTCCGCAACATCCAATAAGGCCTGTTCCGTTTTATCCCATCCTAAGCAGCCGTCAGTAACTGACTGACCGTAAGTCATATCACAGGAAATCTTTTGATTGCCATCAACTAAATGGCTTTCAATCATCACACCACGCACTTTAGATTCCGCACGTTCTGCAATAATTTGCTGTAAAACCTGTGGTTGTAGTAGTGGATCTTTACCGCTGTTACCATGACTACAATCAATCACCAATGCCGGCAATTGCTTATGCTTGAAATGCATTGCCTGAATCGAAGCCAAATCATAGTTGGTACCCTGATTTGAGCCACGTAAAATTAAATGTGGTAATGGATTACCTTCACTATGCAAAATTGCAGGTAGACCTTGTTGAGTCATCCCCAAGAATTGATGGCCATGCAGTGCAGACTGAATTGCATCCAAAGCAATCTGAATCGAGCCATCTGTACCATTCTTGAAGCCAATGCTGTATGGCATATGGCTTGCTATTTCACGATGAATTTGTGATTCACTGGTACGTGCTCCAATTGCCCCCCAAGCCAATAGGTCGTCAAAATAACCTGTCGCCATTGGGCTTAAAATTTCACTGGCAATCGGTAAGCCTTTTTCAATCAGTTGTAAGTAAAGCTGACGCGATTTTTCTAAACCGAGTTGTAAGTCTGATGATCCATCTAAATTTGGATCGTATAAGAAACCTTTCCAACCCACCGTGGTACGCGGTTTTTCGATATATGCACGCATAACAAGGAAAATCTGATCTTTAACCTGTTCTTGTAATTGTTGGAGGCGATCAGCATATTCTAGTACTGCGATAGGATCATGAATTGAGCAAGGACCTGTAATCACCATCAAGCGATGATCATGTCCTGATAAAATATTCTGAATCGTTTGACGATGTTTTGAAATTTGCTGCGCTAAAGTTGCAGACAAGGGATACTGCGCTTTGAGTTGTGATGGCAAGCTAAGCATTGATTCTTTTGTATGTGTTTGTGGTTGTGTCAAAGCAGTATTTAAAGCATTCATTTTCAATTCCTTTGGACTGGCCTTCTTCGCAGTCCTATCATTTATTTGAGCAAGTGTGATCTAAGCGATGTTGATTTTTTTGCAAAGTAAAACCAAGAAATCTTGCTAAAATATGAATAGTTAAATGTGTACATGGTATTTCTCCTAAAATCTTGATTGTTAAAGCATAAAAAAACCTGATCGGTGTTGCCGATCAGGTATTAACTGGTTGGGCAACCTTTTTGCTGCCCGAAACGCATCAGGCAACGATCAATATTGCCAAAAGTAAAAGTATGCGTTGGTGTTTACAGTATGCTTTAACATCTTTATTTCAAATATCTAAAAAACGGTGTCTAACTATTAAATTACGCACTATTTCAGCATTTGACAAGCACTTTTTATATTTTTTTAATGCTATCTTCAAAACCTTAAAGTTTGACCTTTCGCCAGTTCCCCCATAGAATAGTGTAAAAATAAACCAATTTGAGATTACGCCAATGAAGTAAGTTCTATTTCCATCATCAAAGTTCATTTTTCTTTTTGATGTGCAAAATAGACTTAGCTATCGTTTAGCGCTTCCTTATTCTAAAACTTATCTCGATCTCTCTATTTTGCATATCCTGTTTATGAGGTTTCTTATGACTCAACAGGCATGTATTATTTCCAACCTATCCCTTGAATTAGCCCAGCAAAAACTGTTTGATCGGCTTAGCTTTCAACTTCCATTACATCAGTTCACAGGACTGGTCGGGCGCAATGGTCAAGGCAAATCAGTATTGATGTCTCTTCTGCATGAACAGACAAAATTCAAGCTACCCTATTCAGGCCAAATTTCTTGGCAATGCCCACATCAATATTTAACTCAGCTTCAGCGCGTACAAGCAGATACTATCGCTCAAGCTTTACATATTGAAGATTTAAACGGATGCTTTGAGCGAATCCAGCAAGGTACGGCAACTTTTACAGATTATGATCAGGTTGAAGGGCTTTGGCATTTACCCACAGAATGGCAGCAGCTTTTGCAAAGTGCAGGCTTACCTATAAATCTTGATACACCCATTCAGCATTTAAGCGAGGGCCAAAAAACCAAACTCGCGCTATGCCGTTTATTTTTACTCAAAGATCATTACCTGCTGCTCGATGAACCAAGCAATCACTTAGATAACCAAGGACGTGAATGGCTGATCCAACAAATGTCTCAACACCGAACGGGTGGACTGATCATTAGTCATGACCGACAACTATTGGCACATGTACAAGGCATTCTTGCTTTAAATCAGTTAGGTTTACACTATTACGGTGGTAATTATACGCTTTATCAACAGCAGCAACTGTTGCAGGTCGAAGCTTTATCCCAAGCTGTTCAGCAAGAAAAACGCGAGTTAAAACAACTAAAAGAGCAACAGCATCAAAGCCAGATGAAAGCGCAGAAACGTCAAAAATCTGGTGAAAAGTTAAGAGCCTCTGGATCTCAAGCCCCCATCTTACTCGATGCCAAGAAAGAACAATCCGAGCAATCTCTTTCTCACCTCAGAAAACAACAGAGCAAACAGCTTGCAGATGCCAAAGATGAGTTACAGCAAAAGCAAACGCAACTGGAACATCTTAAATCACAATTTTTTGAGTTTACCCAAAAGACGGTTAAATCAGGTGAGATTTTACGCTGCCAGCAATTACAACTTGCTTACGCAAAAACACAACCAATTGATCTAGCGCTATCGACTGGTGAAAAATTGCATTTAAGTGGCGCAAATGGTACCGGTAAGTCCACTTTACTCAAAACCCTTCAAGGCTTAATCCCGCCACTTGCAGGAGAGATTTATTGCAAAGTAAGCTCTGTTTATCTGGATCAGAATCTTTCATTACTCAATGAAAGTCTATCTGCCGTTGAATATTTATGTGGTATTAACCCCGATCTGACTGAGCAACAAGCACGCACCCTCTTGGGCAACTTACAAATTCGTAGAGATAAAGCCCTTAGCTCTATAAGAAATTTAAGTGGTGGTGAACGCTTAAAAGTCGCTTTGCTTGCGTTGAAACAACAAGCTGTTGAACTATTACTTTTAGATGAACCAGAAAACCATCTTGATATTGAATCTCGCGAGTTACTCGCTCAAGCTATTCACTCATTTCATGGTGCAGTGATATTGGTATCCCATGATGAAAATTTTGTTGGAGAGTGCGGGATTACAGCATCGTATCTGTTGGGATAATTTTTAATTTTTTAAAATTCAGGCATGGCAAAATAATGTTCATGCCTGAATGAAACAGTCACTTCAAGCGACCTGATTGTTTTAAGATTTAAATAGCATCATCAAAACTTATAATTAAGGGTTGCCATAAAATTACGTAGCTCCCCCCAAGTATTGATTGCCGTTCTTTTATAGACTGTATTTCCGACATTATCAACATTGACCGCAATACTGAGATCTGGATTGATCTGATATTTCCCCATTAGATTCAATAAAGCATAGTCATCTTGTCGATTAAACTGAGTTGCTACGCCGCGTGCACGTGTATCAAAAATTTCACTTTGCCAATTCACCCCAGCCCCTAATGTCAATTTATCCCATTGATAGGTTGTGAACAATTTCAGCGTCTGTCGTGGAAGTGAACTTCCTGTAGCTGTTGTTAAGGTTTTTCCATCCCGATCTTTTGCATCTGTGTAAGTATATCCACCAGAAATATGCCAATAAGGACTCAATTCACCAGCAACCGATAACTCTATGCCCTTTACCTTAGCGCCATTCACTGCAATATAAGCAAATTCACCATCAGTAGTAAACTTCTCACCATCTCTAACAGCAAAGTTATCTTGCTTGGTTTCGAAGTAAGCAAGGTTGGTATTTAAGCGTTGATTAAAGAATTCTGCTTTTAAGCCTATTTCTACACTATTTCCCTCTTCTGGGTCTAAGAATTGGCCTGTAACATTTTTTCGAGTAGATGGATTAAAAATAGAGGTATAGCTTGTATATGCAGAGATCTGATCATTTATATCTAAAATCAAACCTACATAAGGCGTATAAATATGACTTTGTTTTTGTTCAGCCCCTGTACTTTTGCGCTCCCAACTACTCAAACGTGAGCCTAAAATCAGTTTTACTGGATCTGCTAACTGTAGTTTGGCCGAGGCAAACCCACCAATCTGATATTCATCGGTTATCGTCCGCCCTATAGGAGTCAAATTGATATAGTCTCCCACATCACCATGGTAGTCTTGGATCGGTCTAGATGAAAATTGCCAAACTTTATAAGCAGGATCATTGGCATTTACTTTGTATCCATTAATCCCAAAACTTAATTCATGCTCACGACCAAGTGCTTGAAACCGCCCCGAAACAAAACTATCAATTGCATGAACTTCCGGTGTATTTATAAACTTACTCCCATGAATACTCATTTCTCCCGGCTTTAAGATAATAGGGTTACCATCCCAGTCAGTACCGTTGACGACACCATTTTCATCTTGATAATTTAGAGTATAGCCTGCTATGTTTTTAATTTGATCGCTGTCTGTCTTGGCATAACTATAGTTAATCACCCCTTTCCAATCTGGACTAAATTGATGTTCTAAGCCCAGTACAACATATAAATTATCTACTTTAAGATTTGAATCGTGAGTGGCTGGATTATCCCTTGGTCCAAATGTGGTTTGTTTCAAACCATCCCCACTCACAAATGGAAAACCATGTTGTGCGGCATTGTAAATTTTATTTTGTTGTAAACTCAGTGCAGTTGTTAATGTCGTCTGATCACTGAGCTCATAATCTACTGTGCCATACAGTAAAGTAAAATCTTTATGATAACGATCTTGCTGATTGCCTCCTGACGAATGTGCCGCAACCAATCGTCCTTTCAAAGTTTTATCTGTATTTAATCCACCCGATACATCAAATTGACTACGGTATCGATCCCAACTTCCCGCCTGAACTTTAATCGAGCCTTGTGTATTTTCAGTCGCGCGTTTACGGATATAATTAATACTGGCACTTGGATTACCTGAACCACCCAACAGACCTGTAGCACCTTTTAAAATTTCGATACGGTCATAAATGGCCGTGTCCTCCAAACCAATGTTATAAGCTCCACCAAAAGATGCCGCACTGGTTGGAATACCATCGCGCATAAAATTATTGAGCTTAAAACCACGAGCGTAATAATCTGAAAAGCCAGCACCTTCTTGTCCATGCTGACTTCTACTTACCCCAGGTGTTTCCTCTAAAACTCTGCTTATATCTGTTAGATTTTGATCCTCTATCTGCTGCTGCGTCAGCACT
The DNA here is from genome assembly GCF_000876115.1 of Acinetobacter sp. NBRC 110496. Classification (NCBI taxonomy): domain Bacteria; kingdom Pseudomonadati; phylum Pseudomonadota; class Gammaproteobacteria; order Moraxellales; family Moraxellaceae; genus Acinetobacter; species Acinetobacter sp. NBRC 110496. The sequence goes on along the minus strand of NZ_BBTF01000007.1, from coordinate 3,600 downwards.
GTTAAGCTCTGTGGAGTATCTTTTAAATTTAAATCGAGTTTAGTTGAGCTTCGACTTGATTGAACAGTATAGCTCTCATGATTGTCTTCAGCTTTAACCGTTATTGTAGGCAATGTATTGGTTGTGTCGGCTGCCCACACATCTGAACCAATTACCAAGGAAATCGCTGATACTAAAATTCTGGGAGAAAATACACTTCTGTTGGAAACTAAGGATTCCATGAACACACTCGATTGTAAAAATGAAAATAAAAATCATTATCAATCGTAGCAATATTCTGTCAGCCTGATTTTCATAACAGGCCGTAAAAGTAGCCTTTTTGTGCCTAAATTCGGCTTATCATGGCCTCGCTTATTTAATTTGAATAATAAGCATAACCTAGTGCTTTGATGTTGTTTTACTTTTCTTATTCAAAAATTAAGCATGGTATATACCATGCTTAATGAAACTAACGCACTAAACCTTGCGGTTGCAAAATGATTAGACTTGCGCCACACAAAACAACGAAACCACCTAAAACATCCCAACGTGTTAGCATGATTTGATCAACATAACGTAGCCACAATAATGCAGTAAATATATAAATTCCACCATAAGCCGCATAAATACGACCTGATGCCGCAGGGTGCAAAGTCAGCAACCATACAAAGACCGCCAAGCTTAGTGCTGTGGGAATCCATAACCAATTTGACTTGCCTTGATTCAAAATTAAATAAGGGAAATAACAACCCAGAATTTCAGCAATTGCTGTGACGAAAAATAACCCAAATACTTTAAGTACTTGGGTTATCGAGAAAGATAGTTCAAACATTAAGCAGGTTCAGCACTCGGGTTAATATGATCTTCAAAGACTTCCAATTTTAAGCCGACTTCTTTGCCATTTTCTGTTTTTACAGAAACTGCCACATTACCACCATGCTCAGCAAGTTCACCAAACAAAATCATCTCAGCAAGCGGCTTTTTCAAATGTTCCTGAATCAGACGTTGCATTGGACGAGCCCCCATGAGACGGTCGTAGCCATTGGCTGATAACCAGTCACGTGCACTTTGATCAACATCAAGTACCACCTGTTTTTCATCAAGCTGTGCTTGTAACTCAGTCAAGAATTTGTCTACCACTGAATCGATGATCGTGGTCGGAAGTGCTTTAAATTGAATCACGCCATCCAAACGGTTACGGAATTCAGGCGAGAATGCACGTTTCATTGCATCTTGGTTATCTGCACTATGATCTTGCTCAGTGAAACCAATACTTGCACGGACAATACTCTCTGCGCCAATATTGGTGGTGAGCACAATAATCACATTTCTGAAGTCAGATTTGCGACCATTATTATCAGTCAAAGCACCATGATCCATGACTTGTAATAACAAGTTAAATACATCTGGGTGCGCCTTCTCGATTTCATCTAATAACAAGACACAATGCGGATTTTTATGAATCGCGTCGGTCAGTAAACCACCTTGATCATAACCAACATAACCCGGAGGCGCACCGATCAAACGAGAAACTGCATGACGTTCCATATACTCAGACATATCAAAACGAACCAGCTCTACACCTAACAACTTGGCAAGCTGTTTGGTCACTTCGGTTTTACCCACACCTGTTGGGCCAGCAAACACAAAGCTGCCGACTGGTTTATCTGGTGCTTTTAAACCTGCCCGTGATAATTTGATCGCTGAAGCAAGCGCTGTAATCGCCTCATCCTGACCAAACACCACACGTTTCAGATCACGTTCCAGATTTTCAAGTACCGACTTGTCATCTTTAGATACCGTTTTCGGTGGAATACGGGCAATCTTGGAAACAATATCTTCAATATTTTCAACTGAAATCGTTGTGCCATCAATCTCAGCTTTTAAACGGCGTTGAGCCCCAGCCTCATCAATGACATCAATTGCTTTGTCTGGCAAGAAGCGATCATTGATAAATTTAGCTGATAACTCAACTGCAGCAACCAATGCTTTGTCATCATATTCGACATGATGGAAATCTTCGAACTTGTTTTTCAAACCACGTAAAATTTCAATCGTTTCATTAATGCTTGGTTCATTCACATCAATCTTTTGGAAACGGCGAGACAAGGCATGGTCTTTTTCGAATACCTGACGATATTCCTGGAAAGTTGTTGAACCGATACAACGCAAGGTCCCATTCGCCAAAGCAGGTTTAATTAAATTCGATGCGTCCATTGTGCTACCCATACTCGAACCAGCACCAATGATCATATGAATTTCATCGATAAATAAAATCACATTTGGATTTTTTTTCAACGCATTCAAAAGCTGTTTCAAACGCTTTTCAAAGTCACCACGATATTTAGTCCCTGCAACCAAGGCACCAATGTCTAAACTATAAACTTCTGCATTCGCCAATGGTTTTGGTGCTTTACCATTCACAATCAGCCATGCCAAACCTTCAGCAATCGAAGTTTTGCCTACACCAGGGTCACCCACTAAAAGTGGATTGTTTTTACGACGACGGCATAAAATTTGTGCTGCACGCTCAATTTCTTTCTCACGACCAATTAACGGATCCGTTTTGCCCTTTTGCGCTTCGACATTTAAGTTCAGCGTGTATTGTTCAAGTGGTCCAGCATTTGCTGAAGCTGCACTTTCGCCTTCAATATCTTCGACTTCTTCTTCAACCTGAATCTCATCTTTGCGTGTGCCATGAGATAGATATTGAGTCAAAGTTAAACGGTTAATTTGATGGCGTTTAAGCAAATAAACCGCAAATGAATCTCGTTCTGAATACATCGCAACTAAAACGTCAGCACCTTCAACCGTACGGTCACCGCCGCTTGATTGAACATGGAAGATGGCACGCTGTAAAATTCGATCAAAACTCTCTGTTGGATGAGGGGCTTGTTCGCTATTATCACCAAGTTTTGGGGTATGTTGCTCTACATATTCCTCTAATTCTTTACGTAAAGTAACGATATCCGCGCCACATGCTTTTAATGCATTCACAGCAGAATCATTATCTAGCAAGGCAAGCAACAAATGTTCAACTGTCAGAAACTCATGTCTCTTTTGACGAGCCATGCTAACAGCCAAACGTAACGATACTTCTAATTGACGACTGAGCATGTAACCCCCTTATATCTTGGGCTTTCTCAAAAAAAAAGACACTTCTTTTAGTGAAAAAGCTGATTATTGACTTGATCCGCTGAGCTTCTCAAAGCGTAATTGAATATACGTCTACAAGCCTCTTTGCTTCATAATCTACTGTTAGCATTAGTTGAGTATCTTGGTCAAGATTCAAAACCAAGTATTGTTGTAAAAATTCAATTACAAAGAGAATAGGACTAATCCAATTGTTCAAAAAGACAGCGAAATAGTTATTAATTTATGAAACCACATTAAACCTATGAAAAATTGTAATACTTTATGGCCTTACCTAAAGCCTAACAAATCATACATAGGTTTAACATAGAAATACTCAGTATATTGTTTCATGTTTTTAGCATAAAACAATATATGCTTTGAACCATCTTTATCTCGAAAGCTGAAATGAAAGTGATATTTCTTAACACTTTCACGCATAACATCTAAGCCATATTACGACGCAAGGTCTTGCGCATGAGGAATAGC